>JBLMYN010000573.1:0-3402 GCA_050258305.1 Actinomycetota bacterium | reverse complement strand
TCCAGCGTCGGATTGAACTCGAAGAAGCCGCCCATCAGCGGTGTCCAGATGTAGTCAACACCCGCCCTCAGGGTGTGCTTGCCGACGGTCTTGCTTACGTCATCTTTGAACTGGTACTTGCGCTGGATCGAGTTCTGGGGGACGTTGGTGTTCGTTCCGAACTGCGCATCGGGGAAGGTGATGAGCGGTGCACGGGTAGTGCTGTCAATCAGGTTGTTCCAGTACTGGAAGCCCAGTGTGAGCTGGTTGATCAGGGTCGGGCTGAATGCAGAGTTCAGCGTCAGGTTCGCAATCTGCAGGTGATTGACGGTGAAGTTGCCTTCCGTCAGGTCCATTGTGCCGTCACTCTGGTCGTTCAGGCTGTTATTGGCCTGGGTGGATACAGAGAAATATGCTGAGTGCTTGGGATTGATGGTCCAGTCGAGACGGCCGTTGAGGCGGTTCTCATAGAAGGGGCGCGGGATGGTAGCGGCCGGCTGCGCGCCCAGCGCCGTCACCAGTTGAAGCTGCGTGAGCGCTGCGGGAGATTCAGCGAGCGAAGTCTGCTCTCGCTGCCGTTCAAAGCCGAAAAATGCGAACAATTTGTCTTTCTTCAGCGGTCCCCCGATGGAGCCACCGAACCACTGGCGCGAATACGGGAGGCTTTGCGAAATGGTTGTGTTGTTCGCCGGGTCAGGAAGCTTCTGGTTCGCGTTAAAGGCCTGGTCGCGGAAAGATGCGAAAACCGAACCATGATAGGTGTTCGATCCCGATTTGGTGATCACGTTGATCGCGGCTCCTGCGGAACGGCCGTTCACCGCGGAGAAGCGCTGTGTGGAGATCTGGAATTCCTGAACCGCCTCGGCAGGAAGCTGCATCACCGGCCCGCCCACGGTGTTGTCCTTGTTGTCCACACCATTGACGGTTACGTTGACGTTGCGGCCGCCCTGTCCGTTGACGGAGAGAATGGCGTAGCGGTTCTTGGTCGGATCGTAGGAATCCGCCGATTTGACGCCGGGCGCCAGATACGCGAGATCGGCGATGTCGCGGCCGATCAGCGGCAGGTCCTGGATCTGCTGTGGCGTGATGTTTGCGCTTACGTCGGTTTTCGTCTGGTCCACCAGTGGCGCTGCCGCGGTGACTTCCACAGTTTCACTGACGGCGCCGGGATTCAGCGCGAAATTCTGTGTCGCAGTACGGCCGATAAAGACCTCAATCTCCTTCACTTCCGCGCTTGAGAATCCCGCTGCCTTCACTTGAATGGCGTAGATGCCCGGGAGCACGTCAACGCGATACTCGCCCACATCGTTGGTGGTCGTGGTTCGCGTTGCGCCCGTTGCCTTATTGGTGACGGTGACTTCGGCGGATTTGATGACGGCCTGGGTTTTATCCGTGACCGTTCCCTGCAGCGTGGAAGTGGCTGTCGCCTGCCCCCACATGGTTGCGCAACTCAACAGCAGCAAGCTGCCCATGAGTCCAATCAGTAACCATCGTTTACGATTCATCCTTCTTTGCTCCTTCTCTTGGTGGTGGTTGCTCCCGGATGGTCCAGTTCGTTTGTTTCAGCGATCAGAATTGCGAACAGAATCTCATCACGGGCCTTGCTTTCTTACTGGTCGCGTTCAGGTGCTCTCTTGTCAGTTGCAAAGCAAAATTGCGGAATAAAACGAAGGATTTCGAACCTGATTCGCCGGAGTGGATCGGCAAAACTAACAAATCAAGATGCAAGCTTGCAGTCGAACAATACCCACTGATGAATCTGTCTGCTCGCCGTCGCCCCTATACGGCGACGTATTCCGGAAGTTCTCGTGCGGGAGCAGAGGCAATTCTGTTGCCGCAGGACTGTCCGGTTTGAACTCATTGTCTATGTTGCTGAAAGGAAAACCTTAAAACCAGAATCGCGGGTTCGTTTTCAAACCTGGAAATGCCATTACTATTCCAAAATCAGAATTGTTTTCTATGGTGTTCCATATTGTTTGGTGAGTAAAGCGCAGGTTGAAGAACATCTCGCGCGACGGGGGCAATGTGCGTGGATCCGAATGCTCGTCCTTCGCGACGAGAGGAGCACCGAGCGCGAACCAGCCCGAAAAAAGCCCGCAGCCGGAGTCTTTTTGCAGTATCCGTCCGTATATCCAACAGGCAAAATGATGCTCCACACTATGGCAACAGCTTGGGGAGTCCCGGTGAGCGTGGAAGACGACCTAACGCGGCTCCGCAAAGGCGATCTGGACGCACTTGCGGCTCTGATTGAGCAATACCAGGGCCGCCTCTACCGCTATCTGGTTCGCTTGTTGCGCGAGCCGTCGACGGCAGAGGATCTCTTCCAGCAAACCTGGCTACGTGTGGCAGAACGAATTAAGAGTTACGATCCGAAGCGTAGCTTTGAGAACTGGCTGTTTACCGTGGCCCGTAATCTAGCGTTCGACCATCTGCGGCGCTACCAGCCGGAGAGCCTGGATGAGCCGCTTCCATCGGGCGAGTCGCGGCTTGAGAAGCTGGCCGCCGAAGGGCCGGGAGCAGCGGAATCGGTCATGGCTCATGAGCGCTCCGCACAGCTCGCCGCCGCGCTGGAGTTGCTTCCGGTGGTTTATCGCGAAGTGCTGAGCCTTCGCTTTGAGGAGGATCTCAAGTTGGAGGAGATTTCAGATCTCCTGCAGATTCCTCTCTCTACGGTCAAGTCGCGGCTGCGGCGGGCGCTTGCGGATCTGAGGGTACTCCTGGGCGGGAGACTCAGAATGAGGACACAACATGAATGAACACGAACAAGTGCAGGAGATGCTGGCTCTTGCGGCTGCGGGAGCGCTGGACGAGAGCGATCTGGCGCAACTGCAAACGCACTTGCGCGGATGTCGGGAATGCGCGGCCCGGCTCCGCTCTCTGCGCGAAGTTGCTGCCACGCTCGGCTCTCTGCCGGTTCCTCAGCCCTCCCTTGGGCTGGCCGCGAGAACGCGGGTGCGTGTGGCCGGCGAAATGGCCGCTCGCGCTGAGCGCCAGCGCCAGCATCTCCTGATCGGGTTGCTGATCGGTTTCGGCTGGGTGCTCACGCTGTTGATGTTGTTTGCAGCACGGTATTTCGCGGGGGATCTGGCGGAGCTGCTGCATATCTCGTTTACCGAGTTCGCTCTTGGTTTCATCAGCTATTCGCTCTTGGCTGCCCTGGCGAGCGCCGGCTTTGCCGCCGTGATTGGGTCGTGCTATGCGGATAGGAGGAGAATTTTATGACCCGTTTTCGTGACGAACTTAAAGTCATTCCTGCGCCGGCATGGATCATCGCTTTCGTGGTTTATGCAGCGTTTGCCATTGTTCTGCTGACCTTTGCCATTCCGTCAGACCGGGAGATGAGCCGTTGGCCAACCTGGGGGGCCATGGTGTTTTCCCTGGGTATTTCCGTCATCGTGTTTGTGCTCACGCTACTGATCGGTT
>JBLMYN010000572.1:0-3634 GCA_050258305.1 Actinomycetota bacterium | reverse complement strand
TCCTTTGCACTCAAAAATCGCGACATCGCCCAGATTGTGAATGGTAAAGCTCAACATGGTTGCTCCCTTTCCGCGGTTACATGTATAGACGTTTCTCATTGGCTGTTATCGACGTATTGTTTAAATTTATTTTTGTTAACTCTTTTTTTGCGTCGTCGCGATTAATGTCCTACCGATAATACGTTCCCGGCCTTTCAATAGTTTCGTCGGGCGATTAATTCCCGGTGAAAAGATGCAAATTGCGCCGGTGGCCGGGCCGCGCGCTTTCGAACCTGGTCCCCGCCATTTGTGGCTTCTGGCGCCATCCGAGAAGGGCTTCTTGCTGATCACCTTATATACACATATATTTACCCTTTGTTCGCCCATTTGTCACGCGCGAAAAAGGACAATGGCCGAGGTCAGGGACTAAAAAATGTGGCGCAGGGGAAGGGGGCGAAGGGGCTAAGTCTTGCAGAAGCTATGGCTTACGAGTAATACCTGGGAAGCCTTTAGAAGGAAAGCGGCCGCCGCTCTGCCGTTTTTTCTTATTCCCGCCCGGGGAATATGCCTTCGTTTCAAGCGGCAAGGGCGGAGGAAGCCCCGCCTTCCAGACCCACGCGCGCAAAGGCAATGTTCAAGACCTGCTTGCTGAGCAAATTAAGAAAGAAATGGGTGGCCTGCCCTGCCATGTTCCGCTCATCATCACCAATCCCGGCCTTATCCATGTCATCCGGGGAGAGATGAATTGCTTCCGGCAGGTCGCGGGCTGCTTTGAGGGCAAAATCGCGCAAGGCTGCGCGTTGCTCCTCATAATTCGCAGATCCAATGATCGGTTTGAGTGAGTTCCAGTACTCACGCAGGAAGTCAGGCCAGCGCCCAAAAGTGATGTAAGACGTATTCAGGTAGGGTGTACCCATCGTCTGCTTGATGTCTTCGTAGAGCTTGCGTGTCGGCTCCGGGGCCACGCGCTCATCCACCAGGATCGGCCTTCCCGGGTGGGTGGGATGGTGGGCGGGCAGGTTTCCGTGGCGTGGAGCTCCGGCGGGGTGCTCCAGGCCTTCCATCAGCGCAGCCATGTTCAGCACCAGCACGGGATTGACGTATTCGTACAGCTCGACCACATCCTTTACTTCCTCCTGCGCGCCGGTGGAGAAACCCATCTCTGTCAGCTTGCTCTGGAGGTTGGGAACGGCAAACCTGGTTTGCATGCGGTTGTGGGCGTCCGCGCGAATCTGCTCGGCAGTGGTGAAGAACTCTCCCGTCTGCAGCATGGGTCGGGAAGCCTTCCAGAACAAAGGGAAGAACCGCGGGAGCGACGCCAGGACACGAAACACCATGCTGACGTGCGGAATTCCAAGTGTCTCTTTGAGCTCGGCAAAGATCCTCGCCGTTTCGCCTCTGGCCTCGGCTTCAGATACCATGTTCAGCTTGTTGCGGTTCCAGGGCATACTTCTTTCGATGTGCGGGCGAGCCTAAAGGGTTGAGCGTTTCAGAAAGCGGCGCAACCTTTACCATAATCTTAGCGCGGAATCGCTGCTTGGCCAACGGCCATGGGACGGCGGCGAGCAGAATTATGGATTGCGCAACTGAGCTCCGCGATGAACACCCGTTTTCCGCTTAAGGGAATGCCGGAGAGATGTCAGTCTTGTACGCGTGTGGCGGTGGCAACTCGTGTGCCTTCTACATCATAGGAGCCATCGAGATGCCTGGCGCCACCGGTGATCCTGCGGAGCGTTATGTTTCCAGCATCATGCCCCATGAACTCAGCGCGGCCCGGTCACAGGAGGCATGGGACGCTCACGACGACTGCCGTCGGTTTCTCCTTCACCCTTCTCCGGCTGCAGGGAATCTGGTTCACGCAGGAATGGCGACGTCTTGGGCATGGGGCCGTGCACGCCCTTCTTCAGGTTCTTGAGCACTTCTTCCCTGTCGAGGTTGTAGTCGCGGGCCAGGCGCGTAAGCGCCAGCGTCACAATGTCTGAGTGGTGGATGTCTTCTGTTCCCATGAACTTGTGCACATCCAGCCAAAGCTTATGCACCAGATGGACGTCTTCCGTTTTCATGGTGGGCGTGTGCGGGCCGATGCGGTAGGTCTGCACCATCATGTCAGGACGGACTACCTGGAAGACGAACTGGCGTTTCGGCTCCGGCATGGCCTCCCAGGCCTGGCCAAGGCGGAAAGCCTGCTCTTCGCCCGTCATCTTGCTGGACAGCCCGGAGACCACGGTGGATGATTCGAGCGAGTTGGCCGTCTGTACAATCGCGGAGAACACATCGCGTGCCGGCACCACCAGCAGTGAGATCGTTTTGCCTTCGCTCTCGGCAATGGAGACGGCTTTGGTGAACAGAGTCTGTTCGTAATCGCTGAAGATCTGCTCCATGGCCAGATCGTATTCCGCGCTGCCGTAACCCGTAAGGCGGGCCTCCATGACCACGATGTCCTCTTTATCCGTATCGTAGGAATGGAGCGCCCACTTCAGGTGGTTGAGGGTGTTGTAATCGCGGACTGTCACCAGAACGTTCCCGGGCCGGACCTGCACGTGCTCGCGGGCAATGACGTCCTGATGGTCCAGTTGGAAGTGTTCCTTCATCTGCTGTTCGGCGTGAGCGAACTTACGTTTGTTCACTTTTTCCGAGACTGTGAAAATGAAGAAGAATGCCGCCGAGAACACTACGCCTGCCACTGTGGCGATCTGCTTGGTGAATAGGTTCACAATCGCTGTGGAAAGCAGCACCAGGAATACGGATGCAACCCCCAGCGGAAGCTCTACTCCGAAAATGCGGATATTCGGGGGGACACGCCAGCCGCGTTCACCTTTGTATTTGAACCTCAGCACCAGCATGGCCAGCGCGTTGAAGGTGAAGCTCCACATCACGCCGAAGGCGTACGCTTCGCCCAGGACGTAAACATCTCCGCGGCTGGCAAGGATGGTGAGCAACTGAAGGCCGACCACCAGGTTCAGGATGCGGTAACTGGTTCCGTATTTTTTGTGCGGCCGCCGGAACCAGTCGGTGAGCACGCCATCCTCTGAAATGCGGTTGAGCACGCCGTTCGAGCCGATGATCGATGTGTTGATGGCGCCGGAGAGGATCAGGAAACCCACCACCACGACAAATACCCGGAAGATGAGTTTCAGCACATGCGGGCCCACCATGTACATGGCCATGCCGGCGATCAGGTTGTTGCTGTAAACCGAAACCCGAACGCTGTCCGGGATGATCATTACGGCAAGCAGGGAACCGATCCCGGTGAACACGAAGCTGAAAATCGCGATGATCAGGGCCGCGCGTTTCAGATTGCGCAGCTTGGGGCTGGCGATTTCGCGATTGACCTGGGCCAGCGATTCCTCGCCGCTCATGGCCAGCACGGAGTGCCCGAAGGCGATTAGAATTCCGAACAAGCCGACAGTTTTGGCCAGGTCTGTACCGCGCAGGAAGCCAAGAGCTTCGTTGCTGAACTTCAGGTTCCGGGGAAGAGGCAGCGGCGGGAGCTGGGCGCCCTTTTCGAAGATGGTATACGCAGACCAACCCAGCAGGATGACCACCATGACGGTGGTAATCTGCATTACGCGCAGGGCCTTGTCGCTGGATTCCTCAATGCCCTTGATATTTTCCCACCAGTAATAAATCGTGACGATCAGGGCAAATGCGGCCG
>JBLMYN010000571.1:0-9199 GCA_050258305.1 Actinomycetota bacterium | reverse complement strand
TCGTCATCAACCATACGGACTGCGGCATGCTGACGTTTGAAGACGATCAACTGGTCCAGCAACTGGAAAGCGAGACTGGAATTCCGGCCGTCGCTCCAGTCCATTTCCATGCCTTCAAGGACGTGAAGAACAACGTTCGCCGGCAGGTGGAGCGGATCCGGAATCATCCCTGGATACCAGCCTCCATTTCCGTGCGCGGCTTTGTTTACGACGTGAAAACAGGCAGGCTTGAAGAAGTGGCCACGGAACGTGCAGTGCGCAAGACCGCCTGATAATTCAACCGGCTCCTGCATCCCCCGGCATAGCCGATGCGGGAGCCATTTTCCCAAGAGACAGAATCACTGATGAGATAACGCAGCGATGGCGAGGAAAAATACGATACCGTAATACACGATTGGATCAAGAACTGAGCGCGCCACCACGCGCCAGACCGGCTTCTTTGACGTCCCGTTGCGGAACGCCGTCATGGCCAGAAGTGCCATGAATCCATGCGCCAGCCCCAGACCGGCAGAATAACCGAGCCGCAGGTAGTCTCGCTGTTCAATGGTAACCGCACAGCCCAGCACAGCAACCGCCACGAACGTTAACCCGATGCCGGCGGCAAGGCCCGGCCCTTCTTTTGTTCCGGGAGTACGCGACAGTCGCCAGCAGACCACGACATACGGCAGGAACAGCACGATGGCTAAAAAACCTAACCCGGGCGTGCTTGTCCCGGGCCGAAGCAGCGGTGGGATAAGGAGCAGCCCGCACAGCAGGTCAAGAGCAATCAGCCGGCGCAAAGCGGACGGGACCTGCCGGAGCGAGGATTGCGGACTGAGGGATGGACTGGTGCTCATGATTTCAAGCCGGTTCGGTGATAAAAGGGCCTTTTTCTGCGCCCGGGTTTTCCGAGCACCTTCACATGTAAATGACGTATGACGTAAACCACAGCGCGCTCGGCAACGTGCCCGGCGTTCGCGCGGTGATGATCACGTTGAAGTCAGACGACACCGGCAACTCATCCAGAACTGATTCCGCGCTCTTCGCGGGCTGTACCACGGCCAGGTAACGAAGAAAATCCTCCAGGTGCATGCCCCCGCCGTACTCTGAGCCGGCAAAGGACAGCTCCACGTTCTCAGTGTTGAAGTGGCAGGCCAGCGTTGCGGCCAGCGAGACAGCGCGCTCGTAAGCGGCTGATGTCACCCGGCCGGGTTCGGGATTATCAAATACCACGCGCAGACGACGCTCGTCTTCCCGGCTGTATTCGCGCACCTTCAGGCTGCCCGTTTTCGCAGTCGCCTTCCAGTCGAGATAGCGCGCCGGGTCGTGTGGTGTGTACTCGCGAATCAGATAGAGTTCGCTGCCCCGGCCGCGCGCATAGGAGACAAATTCGCCCGTGATCATGGGCAGGAGATCCAGGACATCATCGGATTGCAGCAACGCGGGATAGACGAGAAGATCGCGTTGCAGGTCGATTTTGCGGCTCTTCACCAGGAACGAAAACGGAAAGCGCGTGGCCACACTGAAAGAGTCCTGGCTGTACAAACCCCGGTGCGGGAAGATGAGTTCCACCTGAGCCTCAGCCGTCTCGCGGGGGCCAAGGTATGTGAAATAAACCGGCCGGGTCAAAACCTCCGCTGGACGCGCCGCGGGATTCTTGCGCCGCAACGTGTAATCCGGCAGGCGCAGCCACTGCCGCTGCCGTGGAAAGACGAACTCACTCTTCTGCCATTCCCATTGGGCCGCTTTTCTCTTCTTCTCGCCTGGAGTGTAGACCCTCACTGAAAACGCGGGAATCCACTGCCGCGGGTTGGTCAGGTGCACGCGCACGGCAACAGGTTTCCCCGCGAACGCGTTCTGCGGCATAGCCAGGTCCAGGTCGAGCCGGCGCAGCGTCGCAGCCGAGGCCAGCCCGGAAACCACAATGGCCGCGAGCATTGCCGCCAGCACAATGAACAGCAGGTTGTTGGCGGTATTCAAAGCCGCAATCCCGATCACCAGCGCGATGCCCAGGTAGGCCATGCCTTCCCGGGTCAGCTCGTAATGCAGGGCGTCACGAACTCGCGAGGCCACCACGCGCCGCGCCAGGTAAGGGACGGTGGCTATGCCGACCACGGCGGCAAGAAACAGCGCCGAAGACGCGAAGATGGCGGTGGCCAGCACGTCTCCGGATTCGCGGGCGGCGGAAGAAAACACTGCGGCCGCAAAGGCCAGGATCAGTCCGGCAATCGCCAGAAAGAAACGAAGCCACGCTTCTCCGTCCAGATTCGCCCAGAATGATTTCAGGATGGTCAGCATGTAGAGCTATGGACTCAGTTTGGCACAGGTTTCCGGCGGCTGCTCAATAAAATCCAGCACCAAACGGTTGAACACTTCCGGGGATTCTTCGAACGGCAAGTGTCCAATGCCCGGCAGCATTTCTATCCGGCAACTTGCCAGGGACCTGCCCAGCGCCTGCGCGGAACGCGGGTCGACGGCCCCGTCGCGTGAGCCCCAAAGCAGCAGAGCAGGTGCTTTCACGCGGGGAATCGCCTCACGCAGAACTTCCAGGTCTGCTTCCCAGTTTCTCATGATGTTGATGAGGCTGCCAGCTCGTCCACGCCGGAGCAACAGGCTTGAGTAGCCTTCCAGAGTGCCGGGACGAATCCGCGCCGGGTCTCCATACATTCGCTGCAGTCCGATCCAATGAAACCTGCGGGAAAACGGGAGCGCACAACGAACCACCATTGCGCCGAATGCGCTGCTCAAAAACCGTATGCGGCCACGGCCATACTCGGACCACGGGTTCACGGGGGCGGCGAGGACGAGGGAACGTATCTGCGGAAGCCGGGCTGCCAGCAGCAGCGCAACCGCGCCACCCCACGATGATGCGACTATGTCCAGGTCGCGCAGATCGTTCTGGGCAATGAAATCAACCAGGCGGCCGGCCTGGCTCCGCATGCCATAATCAGTGGCTGCGGAGTCCTGGGAAAGCCCCATCCCGGGCAGATCCAGAGCAAAAACGGTTCGGTTTGCCGCCAGTTCCGTGATGTTGAACCGCCAGCAGAACGAGCCGCCGAGCAAGCCGTGAATCAGCAGAAGCGGCGGCCCGGAACCTGCCCTCTCGTAGTGCATTCTCTGGCCGTCAATTTCAGCCCGGAAGACGTCTCTTTCCAGGCCGGCGTTGGCAACCATCTTGTTCCCTCCAGCGTTCCAACCTTACTGATATCGCCTCTGTCGCTTCTGTTTAGCGGAATGCTGGTAACGGCATTCCGCTTCTTTTTGCACCGTTTTGAGTGCATCGCGAAGCCAACTATACAAAAAACCACAGAGTCATTCCGTTTATTGTAGCTTTTGCTGCAGCCGCCGACTATAATCTTCTAACCTGCTGTAAATATTAAATTTAGTAGTGCTATACGGATCGTAGTTGATGGCATCCGATTTGCTCCAACCACTGGTGAAAGGGTCTGTCCACAAGGGTGGTAACGGGCCTTTTGAGGCTGCGAACCAGCGGATGCGAAAGGACTCAATAATTCGAGTTTCAGCGGTGGCTCTGGCCCTGCTGACTGCGGCTACCATCGTTTTCGCCACCATCAACTTCCAAAAGGAAAACCAATATCTCACGCCCGATGACGGCGCGTGGTGGCTGGAACAGAATGGAGCCCTGGTGGCCCAGCGTCTTGCCCAGGGCGGCCCCGCGGAAAAGGCCGGAATCAAACCCGGCGACCGGCTCCTGAGCGTCCGCGCCTCTTCTTCTCCGCAGGACCATCCGGTCAGGAATGTTGCCTCGCTGCAGAAACAACTCTATCGCGTGGGCGTATGGCAAAAGGCAATCTACGGCATCATGCGCGACGGCATCCGCATTGATACCTCGGTTATTCTGGTGCCCACAGACCGCTCCCTGTATGCCGGATTGCGGCTGATTGCGCTGATCTATCTTGGCATCGGCATCTATGTTCTTTTCCGCCGCTGGACGGCCCCCAAGTCCACGCATTTTTATATCTTCTGTCTGGTTTCGTTCGTCCTGTACTCATTCCACTACACGGGAAAGCTGAACACGTTCGACTGGATCATCTACTGGTCCAACGTCGCGGCCTGGATGCTGCAGCCGGCGCTGTTTCTCCATTTCGCGCTTACGTTCCCGGAGAAACGCCGCTTTGTGGGGAAGCATCCCTGGTCGGCATGGCTGGTCTATATGCCCGGAGCCGTGCTGCTGGGCATACAGGTTCTCGCTCTGCTTGAATTTGAGGCGAGCGAGAGATTTCGCTTTGATCTCGACCGGCTGCACTGGTTGTATCTCACGCTCTATTTCGTCATCGCTGCCGTCGTGCTCTGGAGCAGTTATCGCCGCTCCAACACTCCGTTGCAGCGTGAGCAGATGAAGTGGATTTCCCGCGGCACCGTGCTCGCAATTGCTCCGTTCACGGTGCTGTATGTGATCCCTTACCTGCTTGGGTTCCTGGCTACGCCATGGATGAAAGCCTCTGTGCTGTCCCTGGTCTTCCTGCCCCTGACGTTCGGTTACGCCATTGTGCGTTACCGCCTCATGGACGTTGACCTGATCTTCAAGCGAGGTGTCGCGTACACCCTGGCGACAGCCGCCCTTGTGGGCGCTTACTTCGTCGTGATCGGCGGCATGGCGGAAGCTGTCCGCAACAAGCTGCCCAGCACAGGCTCGGCCGGCCTGATTGCCGCCATCGTCATCACCGCCTTGGTATTCGAACCGCTCAAAAACTGGATCCAGCAGCGCGTGGACAGATTCTTCTACCGCACGCGTTACGACTACCGGCGCACGCTGATCGAGTTCGGACGCGAACTGAGCTCGGAAACCGACCTGAGCGCCATGCTGGTGTCCGTGATTGATCGTCTCTCGCGAACGCTGGGTGTGGAGCGGCTGGCCATCTTCCTGGCCACGGGCAATGAAAAGCAGCCGTTCGACATGGTGAAGTCCTTCGGCATCTCCTACGATACCGCCGCCCCGCTGGATCTCAGCTTCCTGGTGGTGGAGCGCCCGGAACATTACTGGGGCCATGTGTTTTTCGATAACACCCGTAAGGCCCTGCAGGAGAGCGCCACAGCGCGCGACACCATCGCCCGCCTCGACCTGAACTACTACATTCCCTGCACTGTGCAGGGCCGCACGATTGCCGTGTTGGGGCTGGGCAAGACACTCGCTGGAGATTTTCTCTCCAGTGAAGATGTGGAGCTGCTGGAGACCCTGGCGGGATACCTCGGGATCGCCATCCAGAATGCCAGGCTGTACGCCTCACTGGAGCAGAAAGTGGTGGAGTACGAGCGGCTGAAGGATTTCAACGAGAACATTGTCGAATCCATCAGCGTGGGCGTGCTGGCGGTGGACCTTGAAGACCGCATCGAATCCTGGAATTCGCAGATGGAAGTCATGTATGCGGTGCCGCGGTCGCATGTGCTTGGCCAGAAGCTGAGCGAGATTCTTCCCGCATCCTTCATTGAAGAGTTCTACCGCGTGCGCCAGAACCCGGGCATTCACAACCTTTACAAGTTCCGCATGGCCACGCGCGCGGGTGATACCCGCATCGCCAATATCGCCATAGCGCCTCTGGTAACCAGAAAGTTCAGCGTGATCGGCCGGCTGATCATCGTGGACGATATTACCGAGCGCATGGAGCTCGAGTCGCAGCTTTCGCAGGCGGAAAAGCTCTCCTCCATCGGATTGCTCGCCGCCGGAGTGGCGCATGAGGTCAACACGCCGCTGGCTGTCATTTCCAGTTACGCGCAGATGCTCACCAAGCAGATCGATGGCGATCCCAGGCTCGGCGCGCTGCTGGACAAGATTACGCGCCAGACCTTCCGCGCTTCTGAGATCGTCAACAATCTGCTCAACTTCTCGCGCACCAGCGCCACTGAATTCAGTGACGTGGACCTGAATAAGGTGATCGCAGAAACTCTTACCCTGCTGCAACACCAGTTCAAGACTTCGCGCATCCGCGTGGAAACCAGTTTCTACGAGCAACTGCCGCTCATCCATGGCAATCCCGGCAAACTCCAGCAGGTGTTTCTCAACCTTTTCCTCAACGCCAAAGACGCCATGTCCGGAAGCGGTGGCATGCTTCACGTTCAAACGGCGAACGGGACCGCAGTGGAGGTAAGCATTCGCGACACCGGAACAGGAATTGCTCCGGAAAACATTCAAAAGATTTATGACCCATTCTTTACCACCAAGACCTCGCCGCGGGAAGGCCAGGCGCGCGGCACGGGTCTGGGTCTCTCCGTGACGTACGGGATCATTCAAGAACATGCGGGAAAAATCAAAGTGGAAAGCGCACCCGGACACGGCACCACGTTCCACCTTGAGTTTCCGCTGATCAGGAAGGCCGTCAATGTCTGAAGTTGCTGTGCTGAGCAGAGCGCCGGCTGAGAAGGCTGTGGGCGGAACCGTCCTCATCATTGACGATGAGACCGCCATTCGGGAATCTCTGGAAACGCTGCTGGAGTTCGAGGGTTATTCGGTGCAGTCCGCCGAGAGCGGCGAAGAAGGCCTGGCCAAACTGGCCGAGACGCCCTTCGACCTTGTGCTGCTCGATTTTGCTCTGCCGGACAGGAACGGACTGGACATCCTCGCCGATATCCGCAGCCGCGACCCGCAGCTTGCCGTGATCATGATCACCGCATACGGCACCGTGGACAACGCCGTCCGCGCCATGCAAAACGGCGCCACCAACTTCATCCAGAAACCCTGGGACAACGAAAAGCTGCTGGCCGACGTGCGTGCCGCCGTGGCCCGCCGCCGCGCCGAGGAAGAAAACGAACAACTGAAGCGAGCTCTGCGGCAACGCTATTCTTTTGAGAACATCGTGGGCAAGAGCGATCCCATGCTCCGCATCTTTGACCTGGTGGGCCAGGTGGCTTCCAGCCGCTCCACCGTGCTGATCCAGGGTGAAAGCGGCACCGGCAAAGAATTGATTGCCAAGGCCATCCACGCGAATTCGCCGCGCAAAGGGCAGCCTTTTGTCCCAGTGAATACCGGCTCCATGCCCACCGACCTGCTTGAATCCACTCTTTTCGGACACGTGAAGGGTGCGTTCACCAGCGCGGTTTCATCAAAAAAGGGCTTGTTCGAGGTTGCCGACGGAGGCACGATCTTCCTCGATGAAATCGGCACCATGAGCCTGGAAACGCAGGCCAAGATTCTGCGCGTGCTGCAGGACAGGAAATTCATGCACCTCGGCGGCGTGCACGAGATTCAGGTGGATGTGCGGGTCATCGCGGCCACCAACATTGATTTGAAAGTGCTCGTGCGCGAAGGCAAATTCCGTGAAGACCTTTTCTACCGCCTCAATGTCATCACGGTTGACCTGCCGCCTCTGCGCAGCCGCGCCGTAGACATTCCGCTGCTGGTAAACCATTTTCTGGCCAGGTTCTCCACGGAAAACGACAAGCCTCCGCGACAGATTTCACCGGAGACGCTGCGCCCTCTGATGGATTATGGCTGGCCGGGTAACGTCCGCGAACTGGAGAACGTGATTGAGCGCGCCGTCGTGCTTTCCAACTCTCCCGTGATCGGCATTGATTTGCTGCCCGACCAGATTGTCGGGCGCGGCTCGCAGGGCAAGATGTTTGAGCATAAGCCCGACGCTTCCCTGTTTGAGATCGTCGACGACTGCCAGCGCCGCCTGATCACTGACATGCTGGAAAAGTGCAACTGGAACCAGACCGAGGCCGCTGACCGCTTCCATATTCCTCTCTCCACCCTCAATCAGAAGATCAAACGCCTCAACATCGAGGTAAGAAAGCGGAACCCGAAAGAGCAATAGTCGCTTCAATTCCAATAAAAGAAGCATCTTCTATGCTCGTTTGAGTGGAGTTATCCAGTGGGCCTATTTATGCCGGCGTGGCGTTGGACAGTTGAAATGGGCCCTCAATTTTCGTATTGCCGCGACCGGCGGTCATCTTCCAGGCAAACCGCAGGCCTACAAACAATATGATCAGCCCGATGAAGCCCGAAGGGCCTGCGCTGAGCTCGAGAAACGGAGAAGCCAGGCCAATCAGAGCCAAGACACCCACGACGCTGCCAAGACTCATCTTCCGGACCGGTCGAGTCCCGTTGTTGGTTGCCGGTGGCGCGCTTTGCGATGTGCCGGCGACGGAGTCATCCTGGCTAGCAATCTTCTGCTGTGCGGCCGGAGCCGGTGGCGACTGCTTCCTCATGTAATGAATAGTGATGGGAATGGAAGCCATGGATACGGCGGCGTACGTGAACAGCAGCGCGGCAATCTGGTAGCGCCGGCCGCCCACTCCTCCGGAGCCTATCATCATGGCTTTGCCCACGAGAAAGCCCACTACCAGCGCAACGTATCCTATGGAGATTCCGGTGGCAATCACAAACCCTGCGTAAAGAGCCAGACCAATGGCGAATCCCACCAGCCCACCCACCATCGCGCGCACAAAAGAAGCATGGCTGTCCTGCGGCACCTCACGCTTCAGCCGGTCTGCACACCTGCCGCAGAGAATTTCGTTCCCGTAGCGATAAAACGAGCGAGTGACACTTTGCCGGCAGGCTTTGCAGAAGGCGCCTCCGGGAGTTGAAGTTTCCAATGTGCTGAACTGCGGCGGTTGTTGCGTCGTTCCAGATTCGAGCATAGATGCCGGAACATAGCACGGACAGTTCCCTGCCAGAACACTAAATTTGTTGTTGTAGACACTTGGGTGTTTGGACTTCTGGCTCCGGGTATCGCGTTATACAACAGCCTGGGTAGGAGTATCTATTCAAGCTCAGCCCGGATCACATACTCACCCGCGCTCTTGTCCCAGGAGATATGGAGCACGTTGGGCTTGCAGCAGACCTGGCAGTCTTCCACATAGCTCTGACTGCTGCCGGCCGAGGAATCGACGCTGGTTTCATTCCACTCGCCGCATCCGCCGCATTGAAAACCGGCTTGCATGGTCGGAGCTATTCTCCCTTCGCCCGGAAGCTGGATCAGCACAGGGATTGAGGCCACGGTCTTTGCATCCGGCTGCCGGAAAGAAAGTTGCCTGCGCACGAAATCGAGAACGATTGCTCGTGGCCTGGGCTTTGAGCCCACGATGGACATCGTGGCGAAACCGACCTCGCGACGGCAATCTGTGAGTACTTTGACAAGTTGGTGAGCGCGGAAGGAATCGAACCTTCAACCTACTGATTAAGAGTCAGTTGCTCTGCCAGTTGAGCTACGCGCCCACAGCGGTTTGCGTGGGATTGGCGGAATGCTGATGAATGCCAGAC
>JBLMYN010000570.1:0-4668 GCA_050258305.1 Actinomycetota bacterium | reverse complement strand
CAACCGCCACCAGGATCTCATCGCCACTGACTTGCTCAGTACCATTCCCGAGCTCAAACACAACCGTCTTATCTCCAGCACCTCGTTTGACGCGTTGAATTTTGGCTCCCAGGATCATCGCGATATGCTCACGTCCAAATTGGCGGGCAAGGATTGCGGCGGCGTCTCGATCTTCCCTCGGCAGCAAAGCCTTGGAGTCAGAAATTATGGAAACTTTACTCCCTAATCGACTGAAACTCTGCGCGAGTTCGCAGCCAATAGGTCCGCCGCCAAGGACGATTAACCGCCGAGGCAACTCCGTCAGCGAGAAGACGGTTTCGTTCGTCAGGAACCCGGCTTCCTCTAGGCCCGGGATCGTCGGAACTGCGGCGCGCGCCCCTGTTGCAATGATCGCTTTCTTGAATTCAAGGCGTTCGCCGTCCACCTCGATTGTATTCCGGTCGACGAATCGGGCCTGGCCGAGATAAATATCAGCGCCAAGTCCGCGAAAGCGCTCTGCCGAATCATGCGGCGAGATCTCCGCCCGCACGCGCCGCAGACGCTTCATTACATCCCCAAAGTTGACCTTGGAGTCCAGCGCGTGAATTCCAAACTCATGCGCTTCAGAGATCGCGTATGCCGCGCGGGCTGCGCGAATCAGCGCCTTGGATGGTACACAGCCATAGTTCAGGCAGTCGCCACCCATGAGATGGCGCTCGACCAGCGCCACACGCGCTCCCAGCATGGCGCCACCCGCGGCGGGTACCAGACCTGCGGTTCCGGCGCCGATGACCACCAGGTTGTACCGGCCTGACGGCCTGGGATTGACCCAGTGCGGAGGATGAACATTCTCAATCAGCTTCTGATTGAATTCGTCCTCCGGCTGAACTTCAACCGGCAAAATGGCGCTCATGCTGTAGCATCTCCTCTTGCGGCTGATTGAGCTCCTGTTGCAAAGTCCGTTTGGCCATACGAGTCAGAACCAGCAGGAGCAAAGCGCCTGCCGCCAGGCCTCCCCAAAAGAGCGCCAGACCCGCGGGGCTGTGCCGGGTCGCTCCTCCCGAGAACAAATCAGAGACATTATGCAGCGCCGAACCGACGTATACATACAGAATGGTGGCCGGCAACATCCCAATCCAGGAGGCGATCACATAATCGCGCAATCGAACGCGTGTCAACCCCAGGGCGTAATTCAACAACACAAACGGAAGGATAGGCTGCAGCCTTATCAGGAGCACAACTTTAAATCCCTGCTTTTCAACGGAGCGGTCGATTGCACCAAAGCGCGGATAGGCGCGAAGCTTGCGTTCCACCCAGTCACGGGCGAAGTAGCGGGCGATGAGAAACGAGCCTGTAGCACCGGCAACGCTTGCTGGCGAGACGATGAGTATACCAATTAGGGTGCCGTAAACCAGGCCTGCCCCGGCTGTCAGTGCGCTGCCTGGGATCATGGCAATGGCACCCGCCGCATAAACCACCCCATACAGGATTGCACCGGGAGCGCCCAGCGAGCGAATCCATCCAATGAAGCTCTCCACCCATTGTTTCGCCGGCAGCTTCCATGCGATAAGGGCGATGGCGGCAAGAATAGCGGCCACAGCGACCGCACGAAACCAGGTTTGGCGCTTCATCTCATTCCTGCTGCTCTTACCATGTAAAAGGCCATGACGCCGAGCGCAGCGGCGGCAGGCAGAGTTACCACCCAGGCAAGCAACATATCGCGAACCGTCTTTCTGTTAATTTCCCTACCTCGCCCTGCTGCGACACCCATGATCCCTCCGGAAGCAACATGTGTGGTTGACATGGGCAGTCCCAGCGCTGCTCCGGGGCCTACAAGCGCCGCGGTAACCAGGTTTGCAATGAAGCCTTCGCGATGGTCCATTCGCGTGATGTTATCGGCCATTACTTCGGTGACTCGCCGCCCCGCGAACCAGCTCCCCGCAAGCATCCCAACAGAAATTGCGACAAAGTACGCTAACGACGCTTTCAAAGCGGTTCCGCTCAGAAGCACGGCGCCGAGCACCAGCGCCGCCATCTTGGGCGCATCGTTGAGCGCTCGCGCAAAGCTTGTTGCCCCACTGGTGAACCAGTGAAGGTGATTGACGGTAATGCCTTTCGACCCTCGAGATGCTGAGCCGCAGGACTCTAAATGCAGTTGCGCGGGGCTGATGGACATAAGCGCCGCGACTTCACCGCCAGACGCAACGATTCCCGGCTCGATCATTTTGAAGCACATGCAGTCCGTCGAAGGGTCGGGGACCAGCCGTCGAGACAAGCGGATCAACACAGCCGTGAGCCCGAGCGACACTACCGGGCTTAGGAGCAGTGGTAAAAAGATCTTGCCGCCGAGCGCTGACCAGTTAACTCCGTGCAATCCGTAAGCAACGCAGGCCACCCCGGTCACCGATCCCACAATACCGTGAGTTGTCGAGACGGGGAGCCCCTTGCGCGTGGCAAACGCCACCCATAAGGCTGCGCCGGCCAGCATTGCCACTGCCGTGCCCAACGTGGCATGAATACCATGCCCGAGGAGTCCCTTGCCAAACGTCTGAAGCATGGCGTGCGCCACAAATGCCGCGGTAATGCCTCCAATTCCGGTCCACAATGTCCCCCAAAGGACCGCCCGGCGCAGATTGGTCACGCCACTGCCTGCCAGCGTGGCAATTCCCTTGGAGACATCATTGGCGCCGTTTGCATAGGCAATCGCGATTCCGACGAAAGACACAAGCAGGATGGACCACGTCATTGCAGGCTGCCTCCGCAACTCGACCCGGAACCGGCCGTACAACCAAAACAGTGCCGGGATGTAGCGATGGGGCGATTCGCGAACTCAGCAAACGACGAAAAATCCCAGATCGTTTTCCGATCCGGCGCTTCCAGGTCAACCATCTGGTTGAAGTCGCAATCGTAGACCTTCCCGTCCCATCCCACACTGACAAGGGACCGGCACATCAGACTCACCACGGTTGCTCGATTGAAATGGTTGACGAGGAGGCTCATGTATTCTTCCTGCTGTCCGGTTCGGAAGAGGAACTCGGAAAAGCGCTTGATCGGCATGTTGGTGATCGTGAACAACCGGCTGAACTCGATGCCGAAGCGTTCTCTTAACTGCATTTTGTAATCCGCCTCAAGCCTTTCCTGCGCAGGAGGAAGGCTGGCTCCTAACGGGTTATAAACGAGATTCAAAATAAGCCGAGAACCGGGTTTCCCGTATCCCAGGTGATTGAGCAGTTGCAGTGCCCGGAGGCTTTTCTCAAAGACGCCTCTGCCACGCTGCTTGTCGACATTCTCTGCGGTATAGCAGGGCAAACTGGCAGTGATCTCGACGTGGTTTGACGCGAGAAACTCGGCCAGGTCGTGCTGGCCGGGCTCGAAGAACACCGTCAAGTTGCAGCGATCAATCACATGACGCCCCAGAGCTCGCGATAAGAGCACCAAACGCGTGAAGTTCGGGTTTAGCTCAGGAGCACCGCCGGTAATGTCCACTGTTTCGATTGAGGGACTGGCAATCAGCAAATTAATAAGACGGTCTGCGACCGGAGCAGGCATAATCTCGGTCCGCTTCGGGCCTGCTTCAACGTGACAGTGATGACAAGCCTGGTTGCAAAGCTTGCCCACATTAATCTGCAGGGTTTTCACATGCTGACGTCGTAACCTGCCGAGACCCTGCTGGCGCAACACAGATTCAAAATCCGGCGCCAGCAACTGATCATCGTTCAGGATATGGAAGGGTTTCGTTTGTGTTGCCATCAGCAGCAGCCTCCGTCTGTACCGCAGGCTGAAGGCTGAGGCCCTGTGGTGAGGTGGTAATCCCGTCCTTTGGTTTCTCTGGGATCTCGAAGCAGCATCCCTTTCGCGCACGGAAATGCCTTGACCTCACTCTCGGAGACTTGCGCCAGAGGCTCAACCCGTTCAAAGTGGCTTGCATACGGTTCGCGCGAATAAATGCTGAATGTCTTCTCACAAACGGCGACTCTCGCTCCGCGGCGAAGCACATGCCCATCATCATCCACCACCTGCTTAAAAGGTCCCTTGTAGATGACCGCGTGCTTGTGGTCCCAGCAGGCGCCTTCTTTGCCTTTATAAGCAGCCACGGTGATGCTCCGGAATTCGATTCCTTCCACAGTCCGCCAGGGAGCCTCCTGCCTTGCCACGATGGAGATGCCGTAGAAACCGGCTGCCTCAAACGCCTCAAGAAACTTGTCCTCCCGAAGGGCTCCGGAGATACAACCGCTCCATAGCTCGGGGTTTTGCTGCAGATGCAGGGGAACATCCTCATCACTGACGATATCGGAAATAACGGCTCGTCCGCCACGGCGAAGCACGCGATAGATCTCCCGAAAGAGCGTATCCTTGGCGGACGATTTCACCAGGTTCAGCACGCAGTTGGAAACTGCGACATCGATAGACTCGCTGGCCACCAGGGGCCTCGTCGCTCTGAGGTCTTCAATGTAGGCCTCCATCGCCGTGAAGTCGCCAGAGGTACGCACCGGGTGAGCGTTCAACCACAGCTCCAGAGCGTCCAGATCCAGGGCCAGGTCCTGAATCTTACCCTTTCTGAAATCCACGTTGGCGTACCCCACTCTCCGAGCCACTTCCGGGGCGTTACGACGGGCAACGGAAAGCATGTCATCGTTCATATCGATTCCCACCACTCTGCCGAGGGGGCCAACGATCTGGCTGGCAATA
>JBLMYN010000569.1:0-11489 GCA_050258305.1 Actinomycetota bacterium | reverse complement strand
AAGCTTACGGCCCAGACCGGCGGCGGGCAGTTGAACGTGGGCGGCTTTCTTGCCTACAGGAATGGACTCTATTTTGATCTGTCTGCGACAGGGACGGACGTGCGTCTGCGCTATCCGCCGGGCGTGAGCGCCGCCGCCGACGCCAGCCTGCGCTACACCGGTTCGGAGAGAGCTTCTCTCCTCACCGGCGATGTTGTGGTGACGCGCTTCGGGATGAACCCGAACTTTGATTTCGCCAATTACCTCACGCAAAGCAGAAAAGCGGCGGGGCTGACAACGCTGAATCCTTTTCTCGACAACCTGCGACTGGACGTCCATATAACCTCCACCCCGGAGTTGCGCGTGGAAACGTCTCTGGCCAAGCTCTCTGGAGATCTGGATCTGCATTTGCGCGGTACGGCGGCAAGGCCGACGCTGCTGGGTCGCGTGAACATTGCCGAAGGAGACATTTCTTTCCAGGGGACGAAGTACCGCCTGGAGAGAGGCGATATCAGCTTCACCAATCCGGTCACGATTGAGCCGGTTATCAACACTGAGATGTCGGCGCGCGTGCAGGGCTACGACATTACCATCGGCCTGCACGGATCCGTTGCTCCGGGCAAGAACCTGAGCATGACCTACCGTTCCGACCCGCCGCTCTCGAACTCTGACATCATTGCTTTGCTTGCTTTCGGCCGCACGCGCAGCCAGGGGCTCTACGGCGCTTCGCAACCGGGCCCGGCGGGCAGCGACACCGCCGCTGCTTCCAATGCCATTCTGGGGCAGGCGCTGAACGCCACCTTCAGTGACCGGGTGCAGCGTCTTTTCGGGGCCAGCCGGGTAAAAATCGATCCGCAGTTTATCGGTTCGGAAAACAACCCGAGCGCCCGCGTTACCATTGAGCAGACCATCAACAACAACATCACTCTCACGTACATCACCAGCCTTACGCAATCGGCTGAGACCGTGGTGCAGGTTGAGTACAACATCAACAAGAATGTTTCCATCGTAGCGGTGAGGGACGAGAACGGCGTGCTGGGTTTTGATGTACGGATCCGGCGGCGCAAAAAGTAGTATTCCCCAATCATGCCCCACGAGCCATTCTCCGCGGAACGCGCCACGATGGTGGAAGAGCAGTTGCGGCGCCGCGGCATCCATGACGAACGCCTCCTTGAGGTCATGCGGCGCGTCCCGCGGCATGAATTCGTCAGTCCTGAAAGGTGGCAACAGGCATATGCCGATCATCCGGTGATTATTCCCGAACAGCAGACCACGTCCCAACCGTACATGATCGCGGCCATGATCCAGGCGGCGGAGGTCCAGCCGCAGGATCGCGTACTTGAGATCGGCGCCGGCTCGGGATACCAGACTGCGCTGCTCGCGGAGCTGGCCCGGCAGGTGGTGGCGGTGGAACGTTATTCCACGCTGGCCGGGAGCGCACAGGCCCGGCTGCGCAATCTTGGTTATGACAACGTTGCGGTGGTGGCCGGTGACGGCACACTGGGGTGGGAGGCTGCCGCTCCCTACGACGCGATCATCGTTTCGGCGGCGGCGCCGCGCATTCCTCCCGCGCTGCTCCAGCAACTCGCTCCCGGGGGCAGAATGGTGATTCCCATCGGCGATGCTCAGACCCAGGTGCTGCAGCTCTTTCGCAAGCATCCTGGCGGGGAGGTTTCAAGGACTCTTCTTGAAGGCTGCCGTTTTGTGCCGCTCATCGGCCGGGATGGCTTCGCCGCATGAAGAGTCTGGATGGCTCTGCACCAGCGGCGCAACGGCTGAGTCAGCAGGTTCCATTACAATATCGGGTGCCTCTTTTCACCAACATTAAAGTTACCCTGGAAATGATCAAGTGGGAGCATTCCATTTTTGCGCTCCCGTTTGCTCTTTGCGGGGCGATGCTGGCCGCCGGCGGCTTGCCGGGTGCGGCTCAACTCGGCTGGATCATCCTCTGCATGGTCTCGGCGCGTTCGGCAGCCATGGCATTCAATCGCCTGGCGGACGCGAAGATTGATTCGGCCAATCCGCGAACGGCCACGCGCGCCATCCCTGCAGGCGTGCTTTCGCAGAAGTTCGTCGGCGCATTTGTCGTGGTTTCGTGCGCCGCCTTCATCCTCGGCGCCGCGCAGCTCAACCGGCTTACGTTTGCCCTGTCACCGGTTGCGCTCTCGGTGATCCTGCTCTACTCCTACACCAAGCGCTTTACGCGATGGTCGCATCTTGTCCTGGGATTCGCGCTGGGGATGGCCCCGGCGGGGGCATGGATCGCGGTGCGCGGTTCGCTCGATCCGCGGATTCTGCTGCTCACGGCGGCGGTTACCTTCTGGGTGGGTGGTTTTGATGTGCTCTACGCCTGCCAGGACGTGGATTTCGATCGCGCGCATGCGCTCAATTCCGTGCCTCAGGCGTGGGGCGTACCCCGGGCGCTCTGGCTGGCGCGACTCCTGCATGTACTGATGCTCGGATTGCTGGTTGCCCTGGTCGTCGTTTTCGGTCTGGGAAAAGTCGCCATCGCCGGCGTCGTCCTAGTCGCTCTGCTTCTTGCGTATGAGCACTCGCTGGTTTCAGCCCGGGACCTCAGCAAGCTGAATGCCGCATTCTTTACCATGAACGGAGTCATCTCCGTTGTTTTCTTCCTGTTTGTCGCCGCCGATCTTCTGCTTCGCCGTACCTGACGCTGGGTTACACTGAGTGCGCACATGCGTGATCCGGTCGAACTGGAAATCTTTAAGAGCCTCTTCCACTCCATTGCGGAAGAGATGGGTGCTGCGCTGCGCCGCACCGCGTTTTCGCCCAACATCAAAGAGCGCCGCGATTACTCCTGCGCGGTATTTGACGGCAGGGGCGAAGTGGTGGCCATGGGTGATCACATGCCGGTGCATCTCGGCTCCATGCCCATGTCAGTGCGGGCCGCGGTGGACAAACTCACGCTCGGTCCCGGCGACGTGGCCATTCTCAATGATCCTTTTTGCGGGGGCACGCACCTGCCGGACATCACCCTGGTTGCTCCCGTGTTTCTGGCAGGCAAGGGGCGGCGCGGAAGCGCGAAACGCGAATCCGGCGTGAAACAGCGATCTCAGGCGAAGCCCGCGTTTTACGTGGCTTCACGCGCGCACCATGCCGATGTCGGCGGGACCTACGCCGGGTCGATGGGCATCTGCAGGGAAATTTATCAGGAAGGTGTGCGCATTCCTCCCGTGAAGCTCATCAGCGGCGGCGCAATCCAGGAGGACGTCTTGCGCCTGCTGCTCAATAATGTGCGCACCCCCGAAGAGCGCCAGGGCGACCTCAACGCCCAGATCGCGGCGTGCCATACCGGCGCCGCACGCCTCCAGGAGATTGCCGCGCGTTACGGGGTCGCGCGCGTTCAGCAGGTGATGGCGGAATTGCAGAAGTATTCGGAAAAGCTCATGCGGGCGTTCCTGAGCAAGGTGCCGCACGGGCGCTGCGAAGCCGAAGATTTCCTTGATGACGACGGCGCGGGTTCCGGCCCGGTGCGCATTGCCGTGGCCCTCGAATTTATGCCTTCGAGCAAAGGCAGGCAGGTTGTAACGGTGGATTTCAGCGGCAGTTCACCGCAGGTTGCGGGCAGCATCAACGCGGTGGAGGCCATCGCTTACTCCGCGTGCTTTTATGTATTCCGTTGCCTGCTGCAGGAGGATGTGCCCGCTGCCGCAGGCCTCATGCGTCCCGTACGCATGATCGCGCCGGCTGGAAGCGTAGTGAACTCGCGTCCGCCTGCCGCTGTTGCCGGCGGCAACGTGGAAACTTCGCAGCGGATCGTTGATGTTCTTCTTCGCGCTCTGGCGCAGGCCGTACCGGATCGCGTGCCTGCCGGATCGTCTGGAACCATGAACAACCTGACCATCGGCGGAATCGACGAGCGCAGCGGCGAGCCGTTTGCCTACTATGAAACCATTGCCGGAGGCATGGGCGCGCGTCCTGACCGGCCCGGCGTCAGCGGCGTACACACGCACATGACCAACTCACTCAATACTCCCGCCGAAGCGCTGGAGTACGCGTACCCGCTGCGTGTTACGCGGTACTCGCTGCGCAAAGGCAGCGGCGGGGAAGGGAGGTTCCGCGGCGGCGACGGTATTGTGCGCGAAGTCGAGTTGCTCAGCGACGCTGAAGTCACCTTGCTCGCCGATCGTCGCACACGCGGGCCTTATGGGCTCCAGGGCGGCCTCGACGGGGCTGCGGGCAAAACCGAAATCATCCGCGGCGACGGTGGCCGAGAGCAGCTACCGGGAAAGTGCAGCGTGCGCCTGAAAAAAGGCGACTGTGTCAGGATTGAATCTCCCGGCGGCGGCGGCTGGGGAAAAGCCTGAAACCTTACCGCTGATGAACGCGAATCCGGTCAAGAAAGCCAATCTTCGCTTTCGCTGCAGCACTCGTCCTTCTATAGATTCAAGGGCCAACAGCCCACGATAATTCCGGCGACACGGTTGTTCGTTTCAAGACATCAATTTACGTTGTGGCTGCGCCTGCAATGCGATACATTAATGGCCCCAGAACCCAATATCACAACGATGATTCCAGCGAAAATTCTGGTTGTCGGGATCGGACAGCCGGTGCAGCCAATCTTCATTGCAGCGCTCGAAGAAACGGGGTACAAGCCGAACATATCTGGATCCGCATCCGAAACCCTGACAGACCTGGCTTCGGAGAAATACGACGTGCTGCTGATCGACTCGAGCGGGCCGGTATTTGATGCGGTGTGCCTCTGTGCGAAATCAAAGGAGATGTACCCCGATATCCCCGTCATCATCATGGCGACGGAGCGCGAGCTTGGGCCGGCCCTGGCCGCCTTGCGCTCAGGCGCGTTTGACTACCTTCCAAGGCCGGTGGAGAGAATGCACCTTCTTTCAGTAGTCAATAAAGCTTCCGAGCACCGGCGCATGGGTAAAGAAGCGAACGCCTACCGTGGCAACCTCGAGTCACTTGCGGCGACGCGCAATGAGCAACTCATAAGGGTCACTGAGGACCTGGCCGCTGCCCGCGAAAGCGTAATCAACCTTCTCGCTGAGATGGTGGAAGCACGACGACTGGAGACGCGCAATCACGCGGAGTACGTGACCGCATTTGCAGTGGCTCTCGGCCGCATCATGGGCCTTTCCCGGCAGCAGAATAGGGTCATCGCGCGAGCGGCTTTCCTGCACAATGTTGGTATGGCTTTCATGCCTGACATCATCGTCCAGCAGGACCTCTTCTCGACGCATGCGTTGCATGGATGGCTCGTGCTGAAGAAGGCGGGACTTCCAGAAGAGGCCGAGTTAGTCTACACTCACGAAGAACATTTTGACGGTAACGGTCATCCTCGAGCCTTAAAGGGAGAGCAGATTCCACTTGGCGCTCGCATCATTGCTCTAGCCCATTTTGTCGCCGAGTTGATCGGCAAAACAGGAAAGATCCGAGTTCCTTCCGCAGAAATTCGAAACAAGGTCGAACTGCAATCTGGCAACCGCTTTGATCCAGAGGTGGTCAACGCTTTTCTTTCCGCACCGGAGATGCTGTGGACCGATCTGTGCAACGGGATTGACAGCCGTCAAACGACGGTCAACTGACCCGGAGTTGCTATCTCTTTGGTGTTGGTGTTGGCGATGCCTTCTTCTTCCCGCCCAGCACGCGGTTCAGGATCGAGCCCAGCGGGTTTGGCGTTGGCGTGGGCTGCGCCTGCGGCTGCTGGCCCGGCTTTCCGGCAACAGCTCCCTGTGGCGCTTGTCCCTGCTTCTGTTGCTGCTGCGTCTGTTTTCCAATAGCTCCCAGAATCCCGCTCAGCCCGCCCTGCGGCTGTTGTGCGTTTCCATTTTGAGCTCCACCCTTTTTGCCCAGGATCTGCCCCAGAATACCGCTCGTCAACGCGCCCGGATTTTTCGCTGTGGGCAGCAGGTTCTTGAGCTTCATCTGCGCGATCTGTTGCAGGTCCGGCGCGACCGCGGGATGCTGGAACGTCCCCGTCACAATCACCGGGATCACCAGTTCGCCCTGGTTGTTGGCGAGTGCCGTGTTCATGAAGCCTCCAACCTGCGTTCCTCCCACCTTCTGGCTCAGTGCTTTGTCCAGCACCGCGGTCACATGCAGGTTGAGGGCTTGATCAGCCAGGTTCACCAGCCCGGCGGCCGCGAGGGTTCCGCCGTCAATTACGGCTTTCAGGTTGTTGGTTTGGGCCACGCCGTTCTTCACGTTGAAATTGCCGGAAAGCTGCACCAGGTTGGTAAAGCCCTGCGCCGCCGAGGGCACGCCCGGCGCTCCTAAAAACTTTCCCACGGAAGCCAGCTCATGCAGCAGGTCTACATTCATCAGCTTGCCGTTCGTCAGGTTGATGCCAAGCTGCCCGTTGAGGCTGCGCGCGATGGCGTCGGCGGAAGTCGCGCTGAACGTGGCATTCACATTGGAGTTTAGCAGCCCATACAACGTCTGTTTCAAGTCGGAGACGGACGAGATCAGTTTGTTCGCGTCCACCTTGTCGGTCTTCAGCGCCAGCGTGTAGACAGGCTGGGCCGGGCGCATATCGATGATGGCGCTGCCGCTCTCTGAGCCGTTGTAAAGGTTGGCCGAAAGCGGATTGAGATGGATGAGGCCGCGATCCAGCGTCACACGGGTGTGGACGTTCGTGAGCACCAGGTCGTTGTAGGTGACTGTGCCGATGGTCACGTTGCCGCCGCCGGTCATTTTGTTCAGCAGGCTCGATTGCGCAGCCGCCGGCCCGGCTTCCGCCTGAGCTTCAGGAACCATTTGCCAGAAGCTGTGCTCCACGGCAGCGCGTTTCGGCCGTGCCGGGGCAGTCCCGATCAACTGTTGCAACTGGTTCACGTCCACCTTGTCCGCGTTGAGCGCGAACTGCACCTGGGGTGCGGCAAAGTTCTTAATCGTAAGCTGGCCGGTCGCATTCGTCTGCCCCACCGATGCCGCCAGATTGTTGAGCGTGGCAGAATTCTGGCTGAATGCCATATCGGCGTTGCGCACGCCGATCGGCTGCGTCAGCGAGGGCAGCTTCAAGCTGGCGTTCTGCAGCTTTCCCGTTCCACTGAGCGCCAGAGCTGACATGTTCTTCGTCGGCCCCTGTGCATGCAGGTTGAGCGTGAGCAGGCCGCTTCCCGTCATGCCCTGCACGGCGGAAACGCCGGCCGCATGCGCGATATTCAGGAGTTCGGCGACGTTGGCGTTCGGCGCGCGTACGGTCGCGTCAATCGTGCTGTTTGGAGAGGTGTACTGGTTCAGGGCAAAGTTCACGTTCACCGTGGTTGAGCCCGTGGTCGCGTTGAAGTCATTGGACTTGATCGTCTGGGGTGTCAGCGCCAGGGCGATTGCCGGGACTTTCACCGGCTGGGGAATGTCTTTGCTGGTAATGACAAGATTGCTCGCGTTGAGCTGGCCGTTCATGGCCGGGTTGTTGACTGCGCCTTTGGCGGCGATGTCTGCGTTGACTGTCCCCTTCACGTCCATGCCCTGACCAAAGACGACGCCAAACGCCGAAGCCAGCCGCGCCGCCTCTTCAATTGAGGCGTTTTTAGCCGCGAGTTTCAGGTCAATCTGGGAAGGCGTGGGCTTAAGATTCAGGGATCCACTGACTGACAGTGGAGTCTGTCCCAGCCGGATGTCTCCCTTGCGGATCTGGATCAGATCATTGTTGAGATCGTCGGTCGCGTCGTAGTTGAGCGTGATGGGATAGCCGACATTTACGCTCTTGATCTGCGGATTCTGCAACTGGATATTTCCGCTGGACGTAATCCTGCCGTTTTCGTTCTTCACGGCCGCCTGGCCGCTCGCCAGAGCGTTGATACCGCTCAGGGCCTGCGAGTTTACAAATTTCTGCGCCGATGCCAGCGAAACCTGGTCGAGCGCCAGAGTGCCCTCAAACGGCGTGTTCAGCAGGTCAGCCTGCTGGATTGGCCCACCCTTGCCCTTGAGCCGGATGGTTTCCTTTGCTCCACCGTTCTGCGAACCATTGCCTTCGCTGGGGAGGTGCGCCGCCACCTGGATGGAAAACTGCCGGTCGGGGGCAAAGTTGTTCACGGTCATGTCGATATGGTTGTAGACGGCGCGAGGCTGATGCTTCTGCTGGTCCGTGATTGCCACTTGTCCGTCAACGATCGAGAGGTTGGCCAGCGAAAACTGGCCTGCTGCGCCGCCCGGCGGAGTTGAAGGCGGCTGTGCCTGCTGTCCCAGAGTGGAGAAATTCCACACGCCCTGCTGGTTGCGCACCAGCTCGATCTTGGGACGGTCCAACTCCAGCGATCTCACGTCCAGCTTTTTGCTGAGCAGGGGCCAGAAGGCAACCCTGACTTTGAGCTTGTCCGCCGCGGCAAAAGGCCGGTTGTCAATGCTGAACCGCGGATCGCTTTCAATCACGGCATTCTGCACCTCAAACGCGGGAGGAAGCAGACCTAAGCCCATCTCCCCCAGTTGCACTTTCCGGCCAAGCCGCTTTTCCAGTTGCGCCTGGATCTGGCCGCGGTAGTGGTTGATATCGATGAAGCGGGGAATAATGAGCCCCGCTGCAATCAGCAGCACCACAATCACCAGCACCGTAATTCCGAGTTTTCGCATGGGAGCACCCCCGTTTGAAGTGGTTGTTGGCGGCCAGAGGACAACACCATCTACTTAGATGGCCAAATTCGCTGGAATGAGAACCTCCTTAGTTCGAAGCCTCTGCGCCCCTGGCGGTTGCATTTTCGCAGGCCGGGAACACGTGCGGCTTTAGACGAGTTATCGGGCGTCGCGCCCCAAGGGGCTCCGGATAGAGCGCCAATTGGCTGCCGGAATGATCCCTATACTGTTATTCAGGCGGCAGTTTCAAATGGCGCTTGTGACCTACCTGCTCTGCAATTCTGCCAGCGTGGCGTCAATGAGCTCACTGGCCTTATGAAGCACCTGATCGAGAGTCAGATTGGTTGAATCGATCTGGACAGCGTCAGGCGCGGGAACCAAAGGGGAATTGGCGCGTGTGCGGTCGCGCTCATCGCGCGCCCTGAGCTCTGCCACTACCGACTCCGGCGGGGCGGTGGTTGCCGGCTGCTGTAGAAAGCGGCGCGAGCCGCGGACTTCAGGAGCAGCATCAAGAAAAATCTTTACTTCAGCGTCGGGGAACACTTTGGTCCCGATATCGCGGCCTTCCATCACCACTCCGCCATTGCCTCCGAGTTCGCGCTGGCGATCGACCATCCACTCGCGGACCGCAGGATGGACCGAGACCTTTGAAGCCGAGTCCGTAATGTCCTGCTGGCGAATGCGTTCGGTGACGTCCTTGTCATCCAGCAGGACGCGGTTGCCTTCAGGCCGCGCCAGCAACTCGATTTTCGATGCGCAGGCGAGCGTGGCGAGCTGCAGGCTATCGTCCATGGGGACATTCTGCTGGATGGCTTTGAGCGCGAGAGCGCGGTACATGGCGCCCGTCTCGATGTTGGTGTAGCCGTATTTACGGGCGATCAGGGCGGCCAGGGTACTCTTGCCGGAGCCCGCCGGGCCGTCAATGGCAATGACGATCCGTCCGCGGCGCGATTCCTGTTTATCCATTCATTCTCCTGCGCGCATCCGGGAGAGGTGTAAGACGGATCAGAGTTTTTGCTCCCGCGCCCACAAAGCTGAGCTCGCGTGCGGAGAGCAACGCATTGATCGCTTCCCGCACCTTGGAGCGGGAGGTCACATGCGAGAAGAAGCTTTCAATCTCCTCCTGGCTGGCCGCGATGGAAGCCTCGAGAAACTTGCTCAGCAACGCGGAAATGGCTTCCGGCTCTGAGATGTCGAGAGCCTCTTTCACCACGGGCGCCGACCAGCGGTAGAGTACGTCCCACAGGGCGCCCTCGCCTTCGCGATAATCCACGCGGACAATCTTGAGGATGGACCACAGCTCACCCAGCGCCCGGTCAAGTGCGGCGTCACTCAGTTCGCGGCTGACCAGTTCACGCAACCGGTTCTTGCTCAAGGGGCCGTTCTTCTGGATGGCATGAAATACCTCCACGGCCAGCGGCGAAACCGTTGCTCCCTGCGCGCGCACCCGGGGCGGCGCTTTGGGATTGCGGTCCGCAACCAGAGAAAAGAAGTAAGGGAACAACGCCTCTGAGACGATCAGGTCCGTCCCCGGGAACAGGCTCATTTCGTACGCGCGGCGCTCGCGCAGCAGCCGGACCATCAGATCGGTTGCTTCTTTGGAACGTGGATCAGCAAACGCGTGTTTGGAATCCGGCAGACGCTCGGCAGAGCCGGCGTAGGCGCCCATGAAGGATGGGACGGTGTGCAGCGTGCGCTCGGGGTACATGACGCAGAAGCCAACATCATCAACAAACTCCCGCGCTTCCTCGATGCTGCGGACCGGACTGCCCTCAAGATGCCATTTGCGAGCGCGCTGCTGTTGCAGTTCCTGTTCAGTCATATCCTCGAGTGATTGGCGGGCCATTAAGGCCAGCGTTGGGCTCCATGCAGAATCCTGGCTATTTCAACTCGTCCTCTTTAACACGATACACCACGATGAACGGGAGAGGCGCGAGCACAAACTCACGTGTACCATCCACTCGGCCGGAGCGGCCGATGCTGGGGGAATGACTCAGGGCGGATATCTGGTTGTAGATCGTTCGGGCGATTCTCTGTGCAGTGTTGTCGTTGTCCCGCTGGATATGCTCGACGATACGAACAAGATCATCAGCGGCTGCCGGGGACCAGCGAATTTCGCTCACGGATGGAACAGGCGCTGGAGTCTCTTTGCGACGTCGTCATGTTCGAAAGATTCTCCCTGCTCAAGTTGCTGTAATCCCTTCTGTACTTCGTTTCGAAACCATTGATCGTGTTCGAGGTAGGTCTTTACGACCTCGCCGACGATTTCTTCCGCTCCACGACCTGTTGCTGCCGCAACACGTTGCAGTCTGGCCTCAAGCTCCGGTGTAAGAGGAATCTCCATAAGCGCAGTTTATCTGAACTTGCCAGCTGCCGCCATATCAGATCTCAGATCCGCTTGAACGCCTTCTGAATCTCCTTAACAGAATACCGCAGCACCACGGGCCTGCCGTGGGGGCAGCTCATGGGGCACTCGGTTTTTGAAAGCTCTTTGAGCAGCCATTCCATTTTCTGCTGGTCCAGGGGCATGTTGATCTTGATGGCGGCATGGCAGGCGATGCTGGCGGCTATGCGGGCACGCACCTTCTCCAGGTTCAGCAACTGTTCTTCATGCTGGAACTGGTCGAGCAATTCGATCAGCATCTTCTCCACTTCAGAAGCCTGCACGCCTGCCGGCGCGGTCTTCACAGCGACCGTCCTTGTGCCAAACAGCTCCACATCAAAGCCGTTGCGGCGCAGTTCTTCTGAAATTTCAGCAAACACGGCCTGCTGGCCGGGCGTAAGCTCCACGATCAGCGGCATCAGCATGTGCTGGCCTTCCACGGCGGCATGGCTGCGTTCGCGCAGAATTTTTTCAAACAGCACGCGCTCGTGGGCCACGTGCTGATCGATGATCCACAACCCCTGCGAATTGATCGCCAGGATGAACGAATCGCGGATCTGGCCAACCGGCTTCAGTG
>JBLMYN010000568.1:0-5146 GCA_050258305.1 Actinomycetota bacterium | reverse complement strand
ATGATGAGCCAGTCATTGCAGATACGCTGGTGAACATCCTGAACGGCGAGGGGCACGATGCATTGGCGGTTTCTGACGGGGCGTCCGCCGTGAAATGGGCCGAACTGGTGCGCCCGGATGCGCTTGTGACCGATGTCATCATGCCGGGGATGGACGGCGTGGAGACCGCCAAGGCGATCATGAAGCTGCTGCCGAACTGCCGGATTATCCTGTTCTCCGGACAGGCAGCCAGCACGGATCTGCTGGTAAAAGCCCTGGCGGAGGGATACCGTTTTGAGGTGCTCGCCAAGCCCATCAATCCTGAAGTGCTCTTAGCCAGGCTGAACAGCATGTCCGGAGACTCACCCGGGCGACTCTAGGCCGCGGCCCTCCGGGCTCAAGGTTGCCGGTTTTCTTCTTTGTTTCTTTCCCGAAGGTTCATTCGCTGGCCTGAATAGTCAGGTCCAGTATCATCAACTCCCGGATTCCACGGCTGAGATTTGGCGTTTTTGTTCCGCATTTGGCACAATCACTAGTTCCAGATGGCGTTCAAACAGATCACTATCATCGGCACGGGACTGATCGGCGGCTCCCTGGGCATGGCGCTGAAGGCGGCGGGCTTTACGGGAAGGATCGTGGGCTGTGACCGCCAGGCCGTGCTCGACCGGGCGCGCTCCATGCGGGCCATTGATTTAGGCACGGAAGACCCGGTTGAAGCCATCCATGGCAGTGACCTGATTGTGCTGGCCACGCCCGTAGGAGCCATTATTGACCTCATCGAGCGCATCGGGCCTCTGGCTTCACCCAACGCGTTGATTACAGATGTAGGCAGTACCAAGAAGGAGATTGTCGACCGGGCGCGCTCGGTGTTCGGAGAGAACGCCACGTGGCGGTTCATCGGCGGGCACCCCATGGCCGGCAAGGAGCACAGCGGGCTTGAAAATGCGGAGTCGCGCCTGTTTACCAACGCAGTGTGGCTGCTGGCGCCGCAGGCCGGGCAGGAAATCGATAAGGGAAAAATCAAGGAATATCGCGACCTCCTGGAGGGCATTGGGGCGCGCATCATTCGCATGGAACCCGACCGCCACGACCGGCTGTGCGCATGGATCAGCCATTTGCCGCAGATGATCTCCACAGCGCTGGCCGGCGCGCTGGTGGAAGAGTTTGGCGCCAATCCTGATGTGCATGCCATTGGCGGCCGGGCGCTTCGGGAGATGACGCGCATTGCCTCCAGTCCTTATTCCATGTGGCGCGATATCGCGTATACCAACGCCACCAATATTGACCATGCGCTGCACCAGTTGGAGCAGCGGCTGGCGCACATTCGTGAGAACCTTAAGTCGCCCGCCCTGCGCGAAGAGTTTGAGCGCGGCAACAGATTTGAGACCGGTTCAAAAGACGTGGCGGCCACAGTCCTGGTGGTGCCGGGATGGCAGAACTCCGGGCCGCGCCACTGGCAGACATTATGGGAGCAGCAGAACCCGATCTTCCTGCGCGTGCAGCAGCGCGACTGGGAGCATCCGCACCGGGCGTGGTGGATGGAGCGCATTACGGAAGAGGTGAAGCAATCGCCCGCGCCGATTGTATTTGCCGCTCACAGCCTGGGGTGCGTGGCTATAGCGCACTGGGCGCAGGCGGCGCCACCTGACCTGGCCGCCAAGGTAAAGGGCGCGCTGCTGGTCGCGCCCGCGGACGTCGATCGTAAGGATTCCCCGGTGCAGATCAAAGATTTCCATCCTGTGCCGCAGAAACTGCTTCCGTTTCCGTCGATTGTGGTGGCCAGCAACAATGATCCCTTTCTTACGATGGACCGCGCCCGGGAGATTGCGCGCACATGGGGCAGCCGCTTTGTGGACATCGGAGCGGCAGGCCACGTGAACGGCGATTCCGGCCTGGGCGACTGGCCGGAAGGGAAGCGGCTGCTGCGGTTGCTGATCGAAGGGGAATGAGAAAATCGCCGTAATCGCGCGTGATCGCCGTGATCGCGCGTGATCTACGGATGGCGCGCCTCAAGAGCGCTCAATGACACGAAATCTGGTTTGCAGGGGATCATCGCAGGTATTTAGAATCATGTGTTTATGAATAAGGTCATATCCAGTGCAGATGAGGCGGTCCGCGACATTCAGGATGGCGCGGTCATCATGGTGGGGGGATTCGGGCTGTGCGGGATCCCGGAAGAGCTGATTGAAGCCCTGGCCCGCAAAGGCGTGAAGAACCTGACGACCATTTCCAACAACGCCGGCGTGGATGAGTACGGCCTGGGCAAGCTGCTGGGTGCGGGGCAGATCAAAAAGCACATCGGCTCGTATGTGGGCGAGAACAAGATGTTCGAGCAGATGGTGCTGACCGGCAAGGTCACTCTGGAATTGAACCCGCAAGGCACGCTGGCCGAGCGCATACGCGCCGGTGGCGCGGGCATCCCGGCATTCTTTACTCCCACGGGAGCGGGAACGATTGTGGCGGAAGGGAAGGAGCAGCGCGAGTTCAACGGCCGCCTCCACGTGATGGAGACCGCGTTGCAGGCGGACTTCGCATTGGTCCATGCCTGGAAGGGCGATCGCTGGGGCAACCTGGTATTCCGCAAAACCGCGCGGAACTTCAATCCGGTAATGGCTACCGCCGCGAAAGTGACCATCGCCGAAGTGGAGGAGTTGGTGGAACCAGGCCAGCTCCCGCCTGATCAGGTGCATGTTCCCAGCATCTATATAATGCGGATCCTTCTGACCACCATGAAGGACAAGAAAATTGAGAAGCGGACGGTCAGGAAGAGCGCTTAACCGGCAGCATTCCTGATGTGGAGATCATCTTAGAGATAGAGGCCATGGCGACGACACCAGTAAAACCGGACAAGCAGAAAGATGTGGAGAAGCGTGAACGCATCGTGAAGCGGATCGCGCGCGACCTGAGAGACGGCTTCTATGTGAACCTGGGCATCGGCATGCCCACGCTGGTGGCCAACTACGTCCCTAAAGGGATGGAAGTGGTGCTGCAGAGCGAAAACGGCATGCTGGGTGTGGGACCGTTCCCCATCGAAGGGCAAGAAGACCCTGACCTGATCAACGCGGGGAAAGAGACCGTAACGGAAATTCCCGGCACCGCCTACTTCTCCAGCGCGGAATCGTTTGCCATGATTCGCGGCGGCCACGTTGACCTGAGCGTGCTTGGGGCGATGGAAGTGGACCAGGAAGGCAACCTGGCCAACTGGATGATCCCGGGTAAGATGGTGAAAGGCATGGGCGGCGCCATGGACCTGGTGGCCGGCGCGCGGCGCGTGGTGATTGCCATGGAGCACACCACAAAAGAAGGTGCGCCGAAGATCCTGAAAAAATGCACGCTGCCGCTGACGGGTTTAAAAGTGGTGAACACGATCGTCACGGAAATGGGCTATATCAAAGTGACGCCGCAGGGGCTGGTGCTGGAGGAAGTCGCGCCGGGATTGACGCCCGAAGATGTGCAGAAGGCAACGGAGGCGCGGCTCATCATCAGTCCAAAGCTGAAGACAATGGAATCATGATGGTGCAGTAGCAAGAAAGTGAGGAGGACGCTATATGCAGGCAGATCGAGTGGAACTCTCCTGGGATGACAGCAAATCGAAGTGGATGGTGCGAATTCAGGTAGGCGAAGAGGTTATCCGCCGTTACTGCGACCTTCCGCGCAGCGCCGACGAACCGTCACTGCAGCAGGCTGCGAAGAAGACTCTGCAGGACGAAGGCTTTGAACCGGCCGAAGCGGTCATCCTGCAGCGTGCTGCGTCATAGTTTGAGCTAAGCGAATGCGCCATCAACGCGAGACGGCGGCGATCTCGGGGGATAACTCTTTCAGCGATTGATCGTACGGCGCTTTCGCAATGCCGCGCTCGGTGACGATGGCGGTCACATATTTCGCCGGTGTCACGTCGAACGCCGGATTCTCCACCTTTACTCCATCGGGCGTCATTTGCCTGCCGCCGTGGTGGGTAACTTCCTTTTGCGGGCGTTGCTCAATGGGAATCTGCTCGCCTGTGGGTGTGTTCATATCCACGGTTGACCACGGCGCGGCGACGTAAAACGGTATGCCGTGCTCCTTCGCCAGCACGGCGACGGAATAAGTGCCGATCTTGTTCGCGACGTCGCCGTTGGCGGCGATGCGGTCTGCGCCAACCACCACGGCTTTGATCCTGCCCTGGCGCATCATGGACCCTGCCATATTGTCGGCAATCACGGTGGTGGAGATGCCGTCTTTCATCAGCTCCCAGCAGGTGAGGCGCGCGCCCTGGAGAAACGGCCGCGTCTCATCGGCAAAAACATGGATCTGCTTGCCTGCTTCCACGGCGGCGCGAATTACTCCCAGCGCCGTGCCGTAACCGCACGTCGCCAGCGCCCCGGCATTGCAGTGGGTAAGCACTCCGCCGGAGGAGGGCAGGAGCGTGGCTCCGTGTTTGCCCATGGCTTCATTGGCGGCAATGTCTTCCACCAGCATCTGCTGCGCTTCTGACACCAGTGCGGCTTTGATCTGTGGCAGGCTTTGCGAGGCAACAGAGTCAAATTTCTGCTGCATGTGCCGAATAGCCCAGAAAAGATTGACCGCGGTGGGACGCGTTTCTCCTATGCGGCGGCAGATCTGTCCCAGGTCGTTGCGCAAGCTGGAAATGTCCGTTGCCTGCGATTGTTTGATTCCCAGGGCAATGCCCATGGCAGCGGCCACGCCAATGGCCGGCGCGCCGCGCACGATCATGTTGCGGATGGCATCAGCAACTTCCTGGTATGTGCGGCAGACAACGTAAACCTCTTCCGTGGGAAGCTTTGTCTGGTCAATAAAGCGGACGCCCTCGGCGGTCCATTCAAGGGTTTTAATCATTGCAATTGATTGTACCGTGAGCAGACAGCAGACAGCAGTGGGCACTCAGCACTCAGCCGCTCGACATTCTTTCGACCGAGATCGTGGAGTGCGAAAACACGGCTTCCGATTCTCTCCATGCGTGCGTGTCTCGTCCAAACATCAAACGAAAACCGTGTGGCACAGCGCGGCAAGCCGCAAGGACCAAAAGCGCTTGCTGCTCCCTGGAAGGTGTGCGACCGGGGACAAAGTTGACATTTTAGACCGGGGACATAGTTGACACTTTTCGAGCCCGGGTTGAGGTTTCGGTTCCGTTGAGAACCAGTAGATAGTAGCAGCCGTAGCTGAGGGA
>JBLMYN010000567.1:0-3543 GCA_050258305.1 Actinomycetota bacterium | reverse complement strand
GTCGCGCGCAAAAAGTACATTTACCTGTGTACCAACGCTCTTCTGCTCAAAGAGAAGATCCACCTGTTCAAACCCAGCAAGTACCTGACCTTCTCGGTGCACATGGATGGCCAGCGCGAGCACCACGATTTCTCGGTGTGCCGCGAGGGGGGCTACGAACTTGCCCTGGCGGGAGTCAGGGAAGCACTGCAGCGCGGCTTTCGCGTGACCACCAACACCACGCTGTTCGACGGCGCCGATCCCAACAGCGTGCGCGCCTTCTTTGACGAGATGATGGAGCTTGGTGTGGAAGGCATGATGCTCTCGCCCGGTTACTCGTACGATAAGGCGCCGGACCAGCGGCACTTCCTCGGACGGGCCCGCACACGCAAACTGTTTCGCGCGATCCTATCGAACCGCAAAAAGACCTGGCAGTTCAACCAGTCGCCGCTTTTCCTCGAGTTCCTGATGGGCCAGCGCCAGTACGCCTGCACTCCCTGGGGTATGCCCACCTACAACATCTTCGGCTGGCAGAAACCCTGCTACCTGCTGCAGGACGGCTATGCGGACACATTTGAGGAACTCATGAGAACCACTGCCTGGCACGAGTACGGAACTGAGTCCGGAAATCCGCGCTGCGCCAACTGCATGGTGCACAGCGGGTATGAGGCATCCGCCGTGAATGAGACGTTCAGTTCGCTCAAAGGCCTGCTGGCAACGGTTCGCGCCACCTTCTTCACGGCGCACGCGGACGAACAGGCTCTGCAGCTTCTCCATGAACCTGTCCGCCCGGTGCACAGCTACAACCCGTTGGTTCAGATCCAGGAAACGGCCGGCGCCGGCGAGCTGGAGGAAACTCGCGCATGAGCGGACCAACGAATCAAGACGCTCCAACGGTGACTGACGAGCAGTTCAAAAAAGGCCCTGACGCTCTCGAAGTTGTTCCCGGATTCGCGCACGAGAAGCTTGAAGGCTGGATCCCGAATCTGGCGGGTGAGGAAGATGTCCGGCAGGCGCTGGAAAAAGCCTTTGATTACCGCGGCGACGTGACCATCACCCGTAAGGACGGCAGCAAAGTGGAAGGCTACATCTTTGATCGCCGTACGGGTAAGACCCTGGCCGATTCCGCCGTCCGGCTTTATCCGAAAGATTCCAACCAGAAGATTTCCGTGCCGTACTCCGATATCGCAGCGCTGGCTTTCAGTGATCGCGATCCCGCCGCCGGCAAAAGCTGGGAAGCCTGGGTTAAGAAGTACTGGGAAAAGAAGGCCGCCGGCGAAAAGAACATTGGGATTGAGGCGGAGAAGCTGGAGTAGGGCAAACAATGAACCGGCCTGTGGCATACTTATGGATATAAGTATGGAGGTCTGAAGCCGTGGCAAATTTGAAGCTCACCGCTGTTGGCACGTCCACCGGGGTGGTAATTCCCAAAGAAATGCTGAAAAGGCTGAAAGTGGGCCGTGGCGACACTCTTTTCGCCATTGAAACACCAACCGGTTATCTTTTGACGCCCTACGACCCGGAAGTTGAGGAAGAGCTTCAGATCGGGCGGCGCTTCATGCACAAATATCGTGAGACGTTTAAAGCGCTGGCGAAGTGAAAGAGCCCCGTTGGATTACTGAACTCTCACTGGTACTTCTTCACGCCGAAGCGCTTGCGGAACACGGAGGAAGGGAAGGATTACGCGATGAAGGAATGCTACAGTCCGCACTGGCGCGGGCGCGCAACTTATTTCTTTATCAGCAAGTTTCCGATATAGCAATACTCGCCGCCGCATATGCAACAGGAATCGCCCGGAACCATCCGTTCGTCGACGGCAATAAGCGCGCAGCCTTCCTGACGATAGGTTTGTTTCTCGAGAAGAACGGCTTTGAGTTGGAAGTAAGCAAGGTGAATGCCACCGAAGTAATTCTGCAACTCGCGGCGGGTGAAATGGATGAGAAAACATTGGCTGCATGGATCACCGGTCACATGAAGAAAAAAGAGTCTGCATGAAAGCCTTCGTCACAGGAGCCACCGGATTCGTCGGCAGCCACGTCGCTCGCGCACTGGCTGAGCAGGGCGCTGATATGCGCCTTCTTGTGCGCTCCAGCAGCAGAACGGACAATATCTCCGAGCTGCGCGCGGAGGTGGTGAAGGGCGATCTTTGCCAGCCGGAATCTCTGCGCCAGGCCATGTCCGGCTGTGAATTCGTGTTTCATGTGGCCGCCGACTACCGCATCTGGGTGCGCGATCCTGAGCAGATGTACCGCGCCAACGTGGAGGGGACGCGTGCCATCATCCAGGCTGCCCAGCAAACCGGCGTTCGGCGTGTGATCTATTGCAGTTCCGTTGCGACCATGGGTTTTACCACGTCGGGACAGATTGTGGATGAAACCACTCCCGTTGCATTGACCGATATGGTGGGACATTACAAGCGCTCCAAGTTCATGGCGGAACAGATTGCGCTGGAAGCCGGGCGTAAGGGCGCAAACGTGGTAGTCGTGAATCCCACCACACCCATCGGTGAGCGCGATATCAAACCCACGCCTACCGGCCGAATCATTGTGGACTTTCTCAATCGTAAGTTCCCGGCCTACGTCGATACCGGGTTGAACCTGGCGGATGTAAAAGAAGTTGCGCGCGGCCATCTGCTCGCCATGGAGAAAGCCCGCCCCGGCGAACGCTACATTCTTGGCGGCGAGAATCTCACTCTGAAGCAGATTCTGGACAAGTTGGCCGCGCTCACCGGGCTGCCTTCGCCCACCATGAAAGTGCCGCATGCAGTGGCCATGGGCTTTGCTGCTTTTGACCAGTTTTTCACCGGCGTGCTGATGGGCAGGGAACCGCGCGCGACCATCGACGCCGTGAAGATGGGCCGCAAGAAAATGTACGCATCTTCGGCCAAAGCTGAGCGCGAACTGGGCTACCGTGTGATTCCAGTGGAAGATGCCCTGCGCCGCGCGGTTGACTGGTTTCGTGTGAATCATTATGCCGAGCCCGTGGGGCAGATGGCAGCGGTGCAAGCATGACCAACGGGACAGAACGCACGGTCGAGGTTGCCATCATCGCGGCCATGGAGCGCGAGTTGGCTCCGCTCATTTCGGATTGGGACCTGGCCATGCTGGAAGCCAATGGACGGCAGTTTATCTGTTATGAAGGGCCCGGAGTGGTCGCGGTGTTCGCCGGAATGGGCTGCCAGCGGGCGGAAGATGCTGCCAGTGCCGCCGTGAGCCAATACTCGCCGCGAGCGTTGGTTTCCGCGGGGCTGGCGGGCGCGCTCATTCGGAGTTTGAAAGTCGGCAACGTGGTTTTACCCAACGTCATTATCAACGCGGCCTCAGGAACCGAGTATCGCTGCAATCTGGGTGGCGACGTGATTGGCGGTGGTGTCCTGGTCAGCAACTTCGAGATTGCGGAAAGACGAGTCAAACCCGAGTTGGTGGAGTGCTTCCATGCTCTGGTAGTTGACATGGAAGCGGCGGGAGTAGCCAAAGTCGCCATGGAAAATGATTTGCGCTTCCGCTGCGTAAAAGCTGTCTCGGACGAACTCGACTTTGAAATGCCGCCGTTGAACCAGTTTGT
>JBLMYN010000566.1:0-4362 GCA_050258305.1 Actinomycetota bacterium | reverse complement strand
GACACAATCAGATAGGCCTCCCGCCCTCTTCTCCAAGGCCGGGGAGAATCTGATTGCTACTGATCAAGGCTGAGTGCTGACTACCGAGTGCTCTACTGCAGGCGGAAGCGTTCGTTGATGACGCGCTCCAGGCGCGGCCGGTAGATCAGATCAAAGGCCAGTTCCTTGTCGGGGAACATGGCCAGGGCCGCGTTCTTGCAATTCGCGGCCATTTCCAGGGCTTCAGCGCGAGTGAGGTCCGCGTCCTGGCTGAGAACGGAGAGCACCATGTTGATCATGAGCTGAAGGCGGCGCAGATTGCGTCTTTCAGCCTCTTTTTCAGCGTCAGTCTGAGCGCCGGATTGATTGTTTCGAGGTTCGTTGCTCGGGATGTTTTGGCCATTGTCCTGCGCCTGAGAATCCATCCATGACTCCAAATCGACTGGTTTCAGTTGCCGGCTATGCCGGGTCAAAGTACCTGTCCGTTATCTCATGAATTGGATGGACTGGGTTGCGTAAGCGGTTGTTTTTGGCGCATGATGGCCTTTCAGGATCGATGCGGCATCTGAATACACAGGAGGAAACAGATGAGTTCATCCGCCGAGCCTAAACCGGCAGCCGAGCCAGTACGGGTGTTCGATACACAACAGGAATCAGAAGCGATGGTGGTGCATGGTCTGCTTACCTCAGCGGGAATTGAGTCCATGGTGACCAGCATTGACGCTGATCAGGCTTTATGGCCCGGCGTAGGAGGCGTTGTTGTGCTGGTGAATCCGGCCCAGGCCGAAGAGGCCCGCCGGATCATTGCGGAATATAACAACGCGGAAAGCGACGTGGAAGAAATGGACCAGGAAGAGGACGGGAGCGGAGCAGCGAGCGAATAACAACCCGCTTCAGACCTCGCAGCCGGCAAGGAGCCTTCATCCCCGGCGGAGAGAGAATCACCTGGCGTAATCGGTGGCGGTCTTAACCGTCACGCTGTTTCCATTGAGAAAAAAGCTGATCAGGCCCAGCGTATCAGTGCGGTACGTCCGCACATGATCGCCCTGCAGGCGGGCCAGCACCTCAGGCCGGGGATGGTGGAACGAGTTGTGCCAGCCCACGGAAATGGCGGCAAACCGGGGTTTCACCGCGTCAAGGAACTCCGGCGTGCTGGAGGTCGCGCTGCCGTGATGCGCTACTTTGAGGACGTCCGCGCGCGGGGACTCGCCTGCGACAAACTTCTCCATTCTCTTTTCGATGTCCCCGGCAAGCAGGGCGCTGGTATGCCGGTAGGAAACCAGCAGCGTGAGCGAATCGTCGTTTTTGGGCCGCGCAGCGGGATGGTAGTCCGGCGGCGGAGAAAGCACGCGGATTTGCGTGCCGTGCCACTCCAGGGTGTCTCCGGCGGTGTGGCGCTTTACCGCGACATGATCGGTGGAAGCAACCGCGAGCACATGATCAAGCGCCGGGGTTTCAGGGTCAATGCCCAGCCAAAGCTCCCGGGGATGAAAATTATCAATCACGCTGGCCATGCCGCCGATGTGGTCGGCATGTGCGTGGGTGAGGGCCACAACGTCAAGCCGGTCCAGGCCGCGCCACCACAGATAGGGCGAGACCACGTCTTCGCCAAAATCGAATTCACTGGGCGACGGGCTGAGGCTGCCCCCGGCATCGATCAGCATGGTGGCCCCATCGGGCGCGACAACCAGGATGGAATCGCCCTGGCCTACATCAATCACCGTGATCTCCAGGTTGTGCGGGTGGAGAGACGGGGTGCCGTGCGCAAAGGCGGCAATGCTTGTACCCGCGAACAGGATGGCCAATCCCGTAAACACCAGGGCGGACCTGCGGCGCACGGCCAGAAGTGCGATGGCGATGGAAAAGGCGGCGACCAGCCATATGGCTGTCCCGGGTTCTGCCACACGCCATTGTGAGATGTGCAGATGGGAGAGCCAGCCGATGGAGGCGAGCGTCCAGTGCAGCGAAGCTGAGGCAACGAATGCCGCCAGCCGGGCCACCGGCATGGAGAGATAACTCAGGGCAATGGCGGCCACGGCTGCATTCAGCAGCACCCCGGCCAGAGGCAGGGCCAGAATGTTGGCCGGCATGCCGATAATCGCGGCGCGGTGAAAGTACACACGCATGGGCACAACCAGTACAGCCTGGGTAATGGCGGAAACGACCGTAATGTCGAAGAACCCAACCACCGCGGAGAGAGTTCCAGTAACCAGCCATCGTGCAGGCGTCCGGCCGATGAACCGGGCCAGCCGGCCGGCGATCATGCGCAAATCGAGGCGCAGCTGGGCGAGCCGGGGCGAGAGGTGCAGATCGTAAGCTGTGGAGTCGAAGTGCCGCAACGCTCCGCGGCACGGTTCAGATGTGCGTTCCAGCAGCGGCACTCCGATAGCGAAGATGGCGAGCAGCGCCAGGAATGTGAGTTGAAATCCGGCTTCAAACAGCGCATGCGGCGATATGACGAGTACGACCAGGGCGGCAAAGCCGGCGGCATTCAGGGGCGCACGTCCGCGATAGACCAGCCGCGCCACAAGAAAGAGACCCAGCATGAGTACTGCGCGCTGGATGGGAACGCCCATCCCGGCAATCTGCGCATAGAAGACCGCCAACGCCAGGGTCACCAGGGACGCCAGCCAGTCGGGCGCGTGCAGTCGGCGCGCCAGCCAGAAAACAGCGAAAGAGAGCAGGCCCACGTTCATGCCTGAAACCACCAGCAGATGGTAAACACCGGTTTCCTGAAACTGGTCGCGTACGCCGCGGAGCAGCAAAGAATCATCGCCAATCACCATGGCGGCAAGAAGAGCGGAATCTTTGTTCTCCCAAAGGCCGTTGCCGGTGATGTGTTCGAGGACGCTGCGGCGCACCGCGCTCCGCCATACGCCCAGCAAGTTCCCCCTCCGCCCTTCGAGCGCCACAATGGAGTCAGCCTTCACTGACCCGATTGCGCCGATTCCCAGGCCGCGCAGATAACCTTCGTAGTCGAACGCGCCGGGATTGCGAAAATTCCTGGGTGACCGGAGCCTTGCATCGAGGTCCACACGCCGGCCGTAAACGAGGCTGGCGAGCCGTGCCTGGAGTTTATCGAGCTCTTGCGCGGGCACGGGCGACTCCGGCAGATACGCCGTGAGCCGAATGCTGACGGGCTGCCGGAATTCATGACTCTTGCCGTTATCGTCCGTGAAGGAAATGCGCTCAGATTCAATATCGAAGCGGTCGCGCAGGCCGCTGCCAAGGAGTGAGCCGTCTTTGATGATGTGGCCAACGATCTCAACGTGCCGGTAGAGAAACTCCTCGGGTGGAACCACAACATGAGGAACAGTCGCCGTGAGACTCGCAAATGCTCCGGCAGCAGTAAAGGCAAGGACCACGGCGATCAGCGCCAGGCGGGCGCTGGCTTTCAGGGCGGCGATGATCGCGCACGCAACCAGCAGTAACGCCGCCCAGCCCCAAAGCCATGCAGGGCGCTGCATGTGGGCCGAAAGCAGGATTCCCGCGGCAAAGGCAGCAGCAGCGAGGGCCAGAGGGGCGCGAGCTGAGGAGGAGGGCGCGGTCATCGGTTCTGGGTTGCGGATTTCGGCAGCGGTGCAGCCAGACAGAGCGGATGATTGTAACCGAAGGAGGGCCATCACAGTGCGTGCTGAGGCGGTGGGAACGAGGCAGTCTTGAATGAAGATTGATACCAAAGAGTCGGACTGCAATGGTATGACGCGAGCTAGTGTGTGGATGCCCGCTTGCTCATGGACGCAACCTCATGGCGTGGCTGAAGGCTTGAACCAAGGCTGTGTTCATTTAAACAGATTGAATGCAATTTCAAACCCCATTTCGATAGGAACTGGCTGTCCATTCATGGTGGCCGGTTTGAATTTCCATGTTCGCACGGCGTCGATGGCTCGTTCATCCAGACCCGCGCCCAGGGGCCGCACAATATGGATATCGTGCGCCCTGCCATCAACGCCGATGATGCCTGAAAGAACGCATACACCCTGGATTCCGGCGGTTTTCGCAAACTCACTGAATTCCGGCGCCGGCGTGTAGATTGGCTGGGGTCGATTCACTCCCTTCATCCCGATTCTGGCCAGCCCGGACCCTTTCTCACCAGGACCGGAATTACCGGTTTTGGTTCCTGTAGCCGAAGAAAAGCTGCTTTCGCGGGCAGAGGGTGTCTCGCGTTGCTTCTGGAAATAAACCCGCCAGTAGTCGGGAAGAGACGCCACGATCTCAGCGGGATTTGCTGCGAATACCCGGCTGATGATTGCATTCGCCTCTTCAAGAGTGTTCACGGGGGTACCTAATGCAATTTCGATTTTGATTTTGGCTGGGTGTTTCTGCCGACGGGCGAGGAAGGCGCGGATTTTTGGGTAATAGGCGTAAATCAGGCGGTTCCCG
>JBLMYN010000565.1:0-3167 GCA_050258305.1 Actinomycetota bacterium | reverse complement strand
CTTCCCCCAGCCGCACCTGGCCATCGTTGAGCAGGATAACAATCGCTACGCCGCCCACGATATTTCCCGGCGTCGCCGGCAGTGAAATTTAATGCTGCTTTAACCATGTCGGTTCCTCGAGCGGCTATAAATGTTCTTACGTAACCCAATTGAAGCCTCACTAGAAAGGGCTCCTCACCTCATCGATCCGGGAGCCCTTCAAATTTCCCGCAAGGTCTCACCCGCCCGCACAATGCCGGAACCACCGGTTATAAGGGTGGGCTGAATGGACCTCCAGACAACTCCAGACAGTCAAACGAACTCTGTTATGTAGGGATGTCTCCGGCACATTAGGCTTATGCTCGACCGTACAACGCTTTTATGGATCGGAACCAGGCATAAATCCGCCGGGTTTGCGAAAGCCCTACAAGAGCGCGGCTACCGTCTGCTGGCTGCCAATGATGTTTCGGCGGCGGTGCAAATCCTGCATAACCGGGAAATCCAGCTCATTGTGCTTGAGAACGATACATCCTGTGTTCAGGGAGAACTGGCCGCTGTCCGGCTGAAGAGTGCTGCGCCGCGCGTCCCGATCCTGCTTCTTTGCGATCCGCTGGATGCGTCCACGCCACAGGCTTTTTTCGTAAACCTGATTCTGGGATTGAAGACCGCGCCCGAACTGCTGCTGCGCGCCATCGAGACACTTCTTCCGCGCAAGGGCAGCAGGAAAACCGGAACTTAAACTCTGGTTGTAGTGAGGCGAGGTCTGCGGACAAGCTGCCACGTATGCCAGAGAATCCTCAAAGTCGCCAACACCGGAATCGAGAGAAACACGCCGATTACTCCGGCAACCTCGCCTCCGGCAAAGACGCCGAACAGGACCAGCAGCGGGTGAAGCTGCAGGGTGCTGCCCATGATCCTGGGCGAAACAACGTAGTCCTGGACGACCCGCCATACCACCAGAAAGACAAACAGCCAGAACACATGCTCATAACCGGCGGTGAAAGTCACGGCGAGAACCACTAAGCCGCCTACCACCGGCCCCACGACGGGAATAAACTCCAGAGCGCCCGCGGCGGGACCGAGCGCAAAGGCGTAGGGAGCGCCGACGGCCCACAGAAAGAATGTGATCACCACCATGGCAAGCGCCGCCAGTGTCATTTGCGCGCGGATAAAGTGGCCGAGCATGGTGTTCATTTCTTCCACCGTGGCGGCCACCGCCTTCCGGTGAGCATTGTCTTCCACTGAGCTCACCACGGCCTCGGCAAATTTTCGTCCATCTTTCAGGAAGAAGACGGCAACAATCGGCACCAGCAGGAGCCACCACGTGTTCTGGATGCTGCGAACTGCGCGAAAGAGAAAATTCTGGATGGTGGAGATAATCTCGCCGCGGTGCTCGGAAATAAACTCCTGAATGCGCTCCGCGGTCGCCTTGCTCCAGCCATGCTGCAAGGCGAGCTGATTTACAAGTTCGCCGCTGCCGATGCGGTCCATCAATTCCGGCGCCTGATGCCTCAGCTTGTTGGCTTCGTCCATTACGGTCGGCCCGACGGCAACAAACAAAACAGCCACGCCGGCCAGGAAGATTACATAGACGATGGTGATGGCCGCGCCGCGTGAGCCCCGGAACCATTTCTCAAGCCGCGACACCGGGGCTTCCAGCAGATAGGCGAAAAACACGGCGAATAGAAAAGCGATAATCGCGCGCCAGGCTGAATAGAGGAAGAGCAGCACCAGAACGAAGACGAGCGCCGTGAAAAGCGCCTGCGCGGTTTTCCTGTCGAAAAGCTTATTCATCAGCGCGGTGCCGGTATCCCTCGGGTTACGGGGCTGAACCCGATTGTACAGGACTCCGGAGCGAGCCTTAAGTGCCGGGGCTGAGGCTCTCAACCCGGCAGGGCAGGCATAAATTCGTCCTCCAACCCAGCTCTGGTTGCGCCGGAATGAACAACCGCCATGGCCCACAGAAAGACTAAACCAGCTTCTCAGGAAGACCTTTGCAGGCAACTGTGGATCTCGCCAGGGTTCTCACTGAAGGGCGAACGGAGAACGCGCCTTGGGGCCACCTGCAGGCGAAAGATTTATACTGCCCGGTTGCTTGAGCTGGGAAACAATGCCCGAACTTCCTGAAGTCGAAACCATTGCGCGCGGACTGAACCAGCGAGTCGCCGGCGACCTCATTGAGTCCGTGTGGGTGGGCAGCAAGCCTGAGCCGCTCAAGTCTCCGGCCCGCGCCATTGTGCGCACGCTGGAGGGCGCAGCCATCGAACGGGTGCAGCGCGTTGGCAAGCACATTGTTTTTGATCTGCGCGCGCCCCGCCGGAATGAAGTCAGCCAGTGGATCGTACACCTGGGCATGACAGGCAGGATGCTGGTGTGCACTCCCGCCACCGAGCCGGCGAAGCATACGCATCTGGTGGCCCAGCTCAAATCAGGCAGAGAACTGCGCTTTATCGATCCGCGAAGATTTGGCCGGCTGGAGGTGCGCCAGCAGCAGTTCCGCGGGCCCGGCACCGAGCCGCTGCAAGTGAGTGTTGCTGATTTTTCCGCGCTCTTTCACAAGAGCAAGGCGCCGATCAAAGCCGCGCTCCTGAACCAGAAATTCCTCCACGGCGTGGGCAACATCTATGCGGATGAAAGCCTGTTTCGCGCGGGGGTAAGGCCGCGGCGCCGCGCCAATAGCCTCACTCGCGCCGAATTGGCGCGGCTGCACGCAGCTCTTCAGGAAGTGCTGAATGAAGCCATTGCCGCCGGCGGATCTTCCGTTTCCGATTACGTCGACGCCGGTGGGGAAGAGGGTTTCTTTCAACTGCAGCATCGCGCTTATGGGCGCGAAAACGAGCCATGCCTGGTGTGCAAGACGCCGATCAAGAAGATCGTCGTCGCGGGGCGAGGCACCCACTACTGCCCGAAGTGCCAGAAATGAACCTATAATATCGGCATGGCTAAGACGGTGGTTCATGCTGCCTGTCCGCACGATTGCCCGGACGCCTGCGGTGTGCTGGTGACGGTGGAAGATGGCCGTGCGACGCGCATTCAGGGTGACCCATCTCATCCCGTGACTCGCGGTTTTCTCTGTGCCAAGGTCACCAAGTATCTGGATCGCGTCTATTCGCCCGAGCGCGTTCTTTACCCCATGCGGCGTGTAGCGCCGAAAGGGAAGGGAAAAGGCAATGCCGGCGATTTCGTTC
>JBLMYN010000564.1:0-17880 GCA_050258305.1 Actinomycetota bacterium | reverse complement strand
GCGCCAGCGGCGCGCGGCTGATGACAACTCTGGTGCATGAAATGGAGCGCTCCGGCAGCCGCTATGGTTTGCAGACCATGTGTGAAGGCAGCGGCATGGCCAACGCGACCGTCATTGAGCGGCTTGCCTGACGCTTTGCTTTGTCAGGGCTTCACGCTCAGGCCAAGGCCCACCGCAACATAAACTGCGCATAATTGGGATGAAGAGATTCAGCCATAGGCGCGGGATTTCCAGGCCGGACTCCATTTTCCCACCCGAGCCTCAGCCCCACGCATCGAGTCCGTCATCCAAATATCGGTACGACGCAAGGACCGTATGTTGGTACCCATCTGGTTTTTCATTCTGTCGCTGGCAGTGCTTGCATGGCAGGCTTTTCTCCTGTTTATGGCACTGTTCGCTCCTGCGATGCGCTACGAGGTTGAGCGCCTGGAGTCGCCGCCAATAGATTCTGAGAAGTTCCTGCAGACGCTCGAAGCCGTCACAGATGCCCAGATTAACCAGCACAGCGCTCTGACCGTGCTTGCGAATGGCGAAGAATTTTATGAGGCAGAATTGCGGGCCATTCAAGCGGCAACCCGGAGCGTTAACCTTGAAGCTTATATTTTTCAGCGTGGGAGAGTTGCACGCAGGTTTCTTACTGCTTTAGCGGAACGCGCACGGGCAGGGGTAAAGGTAAATGTAGTTCTGGATGCGATAGGTAGCTTCTCCACATCTGAAGCTTATTGCAGCGATTTGAAGAGAGCCGGTGGAAGAGTAGAGTTCTATCATCCTTTCAGTTGGCGGAGTGTGGCCAGCATCAACAACCGCACGCACCGCGAACTGCTGATTATTGACGGCAAGCTTGGATTCATCGGCGGCGCTGGCATAGCCGACCAATGGCTGATATCGGAGAAAGGCCGGACACGCTGGCGCGATACAGTCATCCGGGTAGAAGGCGACATTGTATCGAACCTGCAGGCCACTTTCGCGGAAAACTGGCTGGAGTCGAACGGTGAGGTTATCTTCGGCGAAGAATACTTCCCCCATTTAGCAGGACGCGGAAACGCCAGGGCTATGGTGGTCAATAGCGCGCCCTCGGCCGGTGGCTCCACGCGCGCCCGGATTCTGTTTCAGGCGCTGGTCTCGGCCGCGTGCAGGAATATCCGGATTACGACCCCTTACTTTCTGCCCGATGGCAGCATGTTGGACGCATTGGTCCGCACCGCGCGCCGGGGCGTCCAGATTGAGATCATTGTTCCCGGTAAAAAGAGCGATCACGCTCTGACCCGAAGTTCCAGCCGGCGTCTCTACGGCGAACTGCTGCAGGCAGGCGCGCGAATTTATGAATACCAACCTGCCATGATCCATGCAAAAGTACTGGTCATTGATGATCTGTGGTGCGTGGCGGGCTCCACCAACTTTGACAATCGCTCATTTGGCATCAATGATGAAGTAAACTTGGCGGCCTCTGACCCCTGCCTTGCCTCGCAACTCAGCAAGGACTTTCTGAATGACAGGGCTGCCAGCCGCGAGATTACATTGGCCGAATGGAAACGGCGCTCCCTGGCTGAGCGTTTGCATGAAGCCATTGGCTGGGCCCTGCAGCGTCAACAGTAACACTCCGTCCGGCAGCAGCTTCCTGCCCGAACGGGCCCGGCTCCTTGACCAAGCCCTGCCGATATTAATTTTGCTTCTAATCTTTCTTTTGAAATATGGCTGATTCTTAGAGCAAACGATTGCTAGTCCGAAAAAAAGAGATAAGGCCTTCAGAACCAGCCATCTTGCCGAATGAAGTAAGCTGGAAGGACAGCTAAACTTAAATCCATATATCCAAGACAGAAGCCCCCAAAAATTGGATACACCCATGGCTAGATAACGAATATTCAGAGAGGACGCGCGGACAGCTAGAAAAGATGTATTAAATCTTGCGGCCTAGCATGGTTCGCGATAGGATTTCACTGGGAAGGAGCTATATGGATACGCAACAAATTATCTCTGAGTTGGAATCCGAACGGGACCGTCTGGATCAGGCAATCTCTGCTCTGCGGCGTGGTTCCATGCGCGGCCGTCGTGGTCCGGGAACCGCCCGTGGAAGGCGAGGACGTCGCCATTTGAGCGCTGCCTCAAAAAAGCGCATATCAGACATGATGAAAAAGCGCTGGGCTGAACGCAAAAGAGCGATGAAAGCTGCCTAGCACCACGAGAAGCAAGGAAAAGGGTATAAAGACGGCCGCTGTTTCAAAGCGGCCATCTTTATTTCCGCCAAAAACCGGGCGCGCGCCCCAGAATGGCAGGCAGCGGCAGTTTCCGTAAAATTTGCAGAAGGATTTACGCGAGTATGTTTCAATAGCTTCAATGTCTCTGAAATGGATGCTTCTGCTGACCTTGAGCCTCTCGGCGCTGCCGCTTTGCGCGCAGGACAACTATGAAATTCAGGTGTATGGCGCGGACACTGTCGAACCAGGCGCCACTATGGTTGAGTTGCACACGAACTTTACTGCTCAGGGCTCTAAGAGTGTAGTCAACGGAGTCTCGCCGACGAACCGCGCCGTTCATGAAACCATTGAGATCACCCAGGGCTTCAACGATTGGTTTGAGACTGGGTTCTATATTTTTACAAGCGCCCGTTCGGGCGACGGCTGGGACTGGGTGGGTGATCACATCCGGCCCCGTTTTCGCATCCCTGAAAGCTGGCATTGGCCGGTGGGCGTGAGCCTCTCGAATGAAATCGGGTACCAGCGGGCGAAGTTCTCTGAAGATACCTGGTCCTGGGAGATGCGGCCCATCATTGATAAGAAGATCGGCAGGTGGTACCTGTCTTTCAATCCCACGCTGGACAAGTCCTTGCACGGGCTGAATGAGAGCCAGGGATTCGACTTCTCTCCCAACGCCAAGGTTTCCTATGACTTCTCCAAGGTCGTGAGCGGAGGACTTGAATACTATGGGTCGGTTGGGCCCATCACCGGCTTCGACCCGTTATCGGAACAACAGCAACAATTCTTTCCCAGCGTGGACCTGAATGTCTCCCCGGAATGGGAACTGAACTTCGGCGTAGGCTGGGGCGTCACCCGTTCCACGGACCACCTCATCATCAAAGGCATTGTCGGCCGAAGGTTCAGTTGGAAAAAAGCAAAACGGTCCTGGTAGCGCACGGCGGACTATAATGCTGCGCTTGCGGCAATCAGCGAGGTTCCGATGGTTCGTGTTGTCCTGCTCATATTTCTTTGCGTAGTAACGGTGGTCGAGTTCCATGCCCAGGACCGTGCTTACGGACGCTCCATGGTCATTACTGACCGGGGCATTGTTGCCACTTCGCACTACCTGGCGTCGCAGGCCGGAGCGCAGGTTCTGGCCAAGGGTGGTTCCGCCATGGATGCCGCCATTACGGCCAACGCAGTCCTTGGCGTTACCGAACCCATGATGAACGGGATGGGCGGCGACCTCTTTCTCCTCTACTGGGACGCAAAGACCGGTAAGCTCTACGGGCTGAACGCCAGCGGATGGGCGCCGCAGAAGTTGACACCGCAATTCCTCGCCCGCGAGGGCTTCAAAACCATGCCGCATGAAGGCATTCAGACCGTCACGGTTCCGGGCGCGGTAGATGGATGGAGCAAGGCCCATCAGCGGTTCGGGAAACTGCCGTGGAAAGAGCTTTTCAGCCCGGCCATCTACTACGCGGAGCATGGTTATGCTGTCCCCGAGATCATCCATGGCTACTGGGCAGATGCCGCTGAAAAGCTGCAGAAGACCGAAGAAGGGCGACGCGTGTTTCTGCCCGGCGGCAATCCACCTCAAGTTGGCGATATGTTCCGCAATCCTGACGTCGCGAAAGCATTGCGCATCGTCGCCGAAAAGGGGCGCGACGCTTTCTACAAAGGCGAAATAGCTCACGCCATTGTCGCCACTTCCTCACCGCTTGGCGGGACCATGAGCCTTGCTGATCTTGAGGATTTTTCGTCCGAATGGGTGGAACCCATCTCCACCGACTATCGCGGCTGGACCATTTACGAGCTTCCTCCCAACGGCCAGGGCATGGCTGCGCTGGAGATGCTCAACATCATGAGCAACTTTTCTCCCGATAAGGGCGGTCCTTCCAGCACGGCAGAGCTGCACAAAAAAATTGAGGCCATGAAGCTGGCCTATGCCGATCTGTACCGCTACAACGCGGATCCGCGCTTCGCCAAGGTCCCGGTCAAGGGACTGCTGAGCAAAGAGTATGCCGCCGAACGCGCCAAGCTGATCGATCCTGATCACGCCAACTGCAATCCCGGCGCGGGTTCACCGCCCACGAGCGATACCACGTACCTGGCTGTGGTTGACAAAGAAGGCAACATCGCTTCGCTCATCCAAAGCAACTATTCCGCGTTCGGCTCCGGCGTGATCGTAAAGGGAATGGGATTTGCCCTGCAGAACCGGGGCGCGCTGTTTACGCTGGACCCCAATCATCCCAACGTGCTGGCGCCGCGGAAACGGCCGTTTCACACCATCATTCCGGCTTTCATGGAGCGCGGCGATGTACACATCGGATTCGGCATTATGGGCGGCGCCAACCAACCGCTTGCGCACGCGCAGTTTGTCTCCAATCTTGTCGACTATGGCATGAACGTTCAGGGCGCGTTGGATGCGCCCAGGTTCACCGTGGCCGGCAACACTGTGAGTTGCGATATCGTGATCGAGTCCCGCATCAAGCCGGAGGTGCTGCAGGCTCTGCGCGACAAGGGCCATAAGCTGATCGTCCGCGACCAGTTCACCGCCCTGATGGGCCGGGGGCAGGCCGTGCTGCACAATTCCAAAACAAAAATGAATTTTGCCGGGTCCGATCCTCGCGCCGACGGTGACGCCGATCCAGAGCCGATTCCCGTCCCCTGAGTCAGCTTTGGAGGGCAAGCTTTTCGAATTTGCTGAGTAATTTGGTAATTGAGAAATTGAAAGTCTACTGTCAGGGACAACGGCTTTCAATTACTCAACTGCCAAATTACCCACTTACCTAATCCCTAAACGTGCTCTTCTGTCGACGAGATCATCGGCAGCAACAGCACAGGTTCGCGCATGAACTCGAACTGATTGATCGCCGCCACCGCGCGCCGCACGGTTTCTTCCGTCGTAGGCTCAAGAGTGATAACGAACGATAGCCGGTCCTTCGGCATGTGCGGCTCCTGGATAACCGAATCAATGTTGATGTCTTCCCGCGCGATGGCCTCTGCCGTCCGCGCCAGAATGCCGGGGCGATCATTGACTGCCAGCCGCAGAAACCAGCTCATGGGCTGCGTACGCATGCTGGGCCGGACGGGCTCGCCGCTTTCAAAACCGGCCAGCGTGCTCGGCGCAATGTGGCCGCGGGCAATCTGCTTCGCGATTTCAAGAACGTCCGACAGTACGGCCGTCCCTGTGGCGTCGCCACCTGCGCCGCGCCCATAAAACATCTGTGTACCCACTTTCTCACCCGCGATGAACACAGCGTTGTTCGCGCCATCCACCTTCGCCAGCATGGAATCAATCGGTTCCAGCCATGGTTCCACCGCGATATGAATCCCGTTGTTCGTCCGCTCGGCTGAAGCCACCAGGCGTATGGTCGATTTCAGACGGTGCGCGTAGTGCAGGTCCGTCGCGGTGATGTGCCGAATTCCCGTGACGGAAATGTCTGACGCATTGATGCTCACGCCAAAGGCAATCCGCGCCAGAATGGCTATCTTGTCGCGCGCGTCCCATCCATCAATGTCGAGGCTGGCCTCGGCTTCCGCGTAGCCGGCAGCCTGCGCCTGCTCCAGGGCCGCGGCAAAATCCAGCCCACGCTGCTCCATCTGCGTAAGGATGTAATTGCAGGTTCCGTTCACGATGCCGTAAACCGCCTTGATGCGATCTGCCGCCAGCGCTTCAGAAATTGCCTTGATCACCGGCACGCCGCCGGCCACGCTGGCTTCAATCCCGATCGGGAGGTTTTTCTCTCGCGCAAGGGTAAACAGTTCATTGCCGGATTTTGCCAGCAGCGCTTTGTTCGCCGTAACCACCGCTTTGCCGTTTTCCAGCGCGGCGCGCACAACGTCGTATGCGACTCCGGTTCCTCCCATGGACTCCACCACGATGTCGACATCCGGCGCTTCCACTACCTCACGCCAGTCCGAGACTACCGGGATGCCGTTGATGCCAGTCTCTGATGCGCGCGGCGACTTGCGCGCGATCCTGGTTACCACCACGGAAACCCCATCCGTGCGCTGACGGATTTCCTTCGCGTGGCTCGACAGAATTTCTGCCGCAGCGCGTCCCACGGTGCCATAGCCAACGATGCCGACGCGGACTTCATCCTTCGGTCGTGGCTCAGCACCTGCTTTCTTTGCTTGAGGTATCACGATTTCAGTTTCCTGCATTGAGACGCTCCAACATCTGGATTACAGCCGCCGGGTCGGCAGGCATGGGGCCCACCACGCGCTTCACGCGCATGTCCAGCATGTAATCCACGTCCTTCAACATGTGCCCGGTCAGCACCAGCACAACTGTCTCTTCCGGCTTGACGAATCCTGAGTGCACCAGCTTCTTGAGTCCGGCGAGCGATGCCGCTGATGCCGGTTCGCAGCCCACACCTTCCGCGCCCAATTCGGCTTTTGCCTGCGCGATCTCCTGTTCCGTCACATCCTCGCAGGCGCCGCCTGTTGTCTTCAGCACGCCCACTGCTTTCCGCCATGAAGCCGGGTTGCCGATGCGGATTGCCGTTGCGCGCGTTTCCGCGTTCACGCGCACCAGTTCCCTGCCATCGTTCTCGCGCATGGTTAGCACCAGGGGATTGGCTCCGGCTGCCTGGATGATGGAAATCTTCGGCAGCGTTGAGATCAGTCCCAGTTCGCGTAACTCGAGAAAGCCCTTGCCCAGCGCGGAGCTGTTGGCCAGGTTGCCACCGGGAACAACCACGTGGCCGGGAACCCTCCAGTCAAGCTGTTCCATGATTTCAAACGCCACTGTTTTCTGGCCTTCCAGGCGGTACGGGTTCATGGAATTGAGCAGATAGGCGGGGAAGCGCTGTACCACGTCATGGAGCACTTTCAGGCAGCCGTCAAAGTCGGTTTGCAGTTGCAGCACATGGGCGCCGTACTCAATCGCCTGCGCCAGCTTGCCGGATGCAACCTGCCCTGCGGGCAGCAGCACGATGCTCTTCATTTCCGCGCGCGCCGCGTACGCAGCAACAGAGGCGGATGTGTTTCCGGTGGAAGCGCAGCAGACAAACTCAAAGCCCTGCGCCTGCGCCATGCTGATGGCTACGGAAATACCCGTGTCCTTGAATGACCCCGTCGGGTTCATTCCCTGATGCTTGGCGAAAAGCTGCGGCAGATTCAGCGCCCGGGCTGATCGCGTAAGCTGCACCAGAGGCGTGTTGCCTTCGCGCATGGTAACCATGTGGCGGCGTTCGATCTGCGGCAGCAGTTCGCGGAAGCGCCATACGCCGCTCGCGTCTTCCGGCAGCGTTCCTGATCTGCGTTCTCTCCAGATTTCTTTCAGCCGCAAACCGAACTCGCGCGCGGCCCCGGCCCATTCGGGATAGACCACTTCCAGCAGTTCGCCGCATTCGTGGCAGCGGAACATTCGGTCCGCGGTCGTCTGCGTCACAGCGCAATGCACGCAGCGCAGAACGTGGGCGGCTGTCGCGTGTTCGGCAGTCGTTGACTTCATCATCATGCTTCCTGACTCGCGGCAACAGTGGGCCGCAGGCACACCGGGACATTCACCCCGGCGCTGGAACAGAATTCATCATGAACCGAGCGCACTACTTCGGCGGCGTTGGCCGCCGGAACCGCAAAGCAGATGCTCAGTTCGCTTGCGCCCTGCGCTACCGCAATCACGCTGACCTCGCGCCGCGCCACTGCTGAAAACACGCGGCCCAGGATGCCGCAGGTTCCCTTCATCGATTCGCCAAGCACCGCCACGACCGCGACCTTGTTGTTGACTTCCACCGGCAGCAGAATGCCCTGGGCCAGCTCCATGCGGAAGATGTACCTGATCAATTTCAGCACGCGGGCTTCGTCTTCCTGGCGCAACACCAGGCCCAGAGCATGCTCGGGTGAAGACTGGGTGGCAAACAGCACTTCAATCTCTTCCTGCCCCAAGCGCACGAACAGCCGCCCCCAAAGCTCTACCGGGTGAACGTCGCGCCGCGTAACCAGCGTGATCAGGGTTGCTTTTTTCACGCAGGTCACTGATTTCACCGGCGAATTCACGCTCGCAGCCTTCTGCGTAATCCGGGTCCCCTGCGCTTCCGGACGGAACGAATTTTTGATCCACACTGGAATGCCGGCTTGGGCAGCGGGATAGGCGGCACGCGGATGAATCACTTTGGCGCCGTAGTAGGCCAGCTCGATGGCTTCGGCAAAACTGATCTCAGCCAGGGTGGTCGCGTCCGCGCAAATGCGGGGATCCGCCGTAAGCACGCCATCCACGTCCGTCCAGATCCAGACCTCATCGGCTCCCGCGGCCGCTCCGATGATGGTCGCCGAATAATCGGAGCCGCCCCGGCCCAGCGTAGTGGTGCGGCCATCATGGGTGGCTCCGCTATAGCCGCCCACCACCGCCACAGCTCCGCGCTCCGGCAGGGGCAACAAGGCGCTCCGGCAGTTTGAGCCGGTAGCTTCCATTTCCGGCGACGCATTACCGAAATTGTTATCCGTGACAATGACCTTTTCCGCCGGAACGCATTCGGCTGCGCAGCCCGTGCGCTCCAGATAATGAGCCAGGACCCAGGCGGAGATGCGTTCTCCCAGAGCAACCAGCGAATCCATGGTCTGCGCGGAAATGTCGCTTCGCAACGTCAGCAACGCCTGCGATGATTTACGCAGTTGTTCGAAGACCGGCGCCACGAAGGTGAGCGCCGGCTCGCGGTCTTCCGGGGCAAAGAGCTGTTCAATCAGCTCGCGGTGCACGCTCTCGAACTTATGCAGGCTGGTTTGCGTTGTTGCGGACTCGCCGCGCCGCGCTGCATCGATGGTTTTAAAGATCAGGTCGGTCACACCCGCCATGGCCGAAACCACTACGATAATGCGCTGGTTCTGCGCCGCCTGGCTTACGATCGCCGCACACTGCCGGAAACGCGCCGCGTCTCCTACTGACGTTCCACCGAATTTCATTACGATCAGTTGTTTCCTGCTCATTTCTTACTCCCTGATTCCTGGCTGCGCGTAAATCTCATGCTGACAGGTTCGCGCGAAACCCATGCGCCCTGATTGTCGGCCGAGGTGGCGCGGACTTCCGCCTGGAGTCCCTCCCCGGCAAAAATTTCCTGCAATGCGTCCCCAATCTCCTGCTCATTGCGCGTGGCGAACGCAATCACGGATGATCCGGAGCCGCTGATAGCCGTGCCCAGCAAGCCTTCGTGGCGAAGCCGGAGGCAGCGCTCCATTCCAGGTACCAGCTTCTGCCGGTACGGCTGGTGCAACCTGTCATTGAACAGTTCGGGGAAGAGATCAAAGTTCCCGGAGAAACAGGTGGCAGCGAGAAGCGAGGTCCGTTGCAGCGTGTGCAGAACATCCCCACGATCGTAGGCAGGCGGCAGCGCCTGGCGGGCCTCATGCGTAGGAACGCTGACCCCAGGTGTTACCAGCACCAGCCGGATGCTCTCGGGAAAGTCCGTTCGCACAGTCTGGATATGGTCCACGTTATTGCAGAGCGCAAATACCAGCCCGCCGTGATAGGCAGCGGCGGCGTTGTCGATGTGTCCTTCAAGCTCTTCGGCCCAGCGCAAGATTTCCTTTGGGTCCCCGTCCTCCCCGGCGTAACGCACGCCCAGCAACAAGCCTGCAATCACCGCGGCGGCGCTGCTGCCCAGTCCCACGCTGATCGGGATGTCGCTTTCCACCATGACGTGCCCCCCGGGAGCCGGCGCGTCGAGTTCAGCGGCGGCAAATCGCAGGGCGTGGAGAATCAGATTTGAATCGTCCACCGGGAAGCGGTCCGGTGTCTGGCCTTTGTATTCCAGAGTGAGCTGCTCGCCCTGGCTGGGCGCGAAAAATGCCTTCAGATAGAGCCGCAGGGCAAGGCCGCCGCAGTCGAACGCGCAGCCCAGATTGGCCGACGTGGCGGGAACAACCGCCCGCCAGCCGTAGCCTTGCTCACCGATCCTGTTGTCTATCGCCGTCATAAAGTCACCGGGGGGTACCCCAGGGTCAACTAGGATTCCAAAGGACTTACGTCTCGTCATCCCGGGGTGACCCCATTTTGACTCCCAAATAAGCACAAAACCCACTCGCTTTCGGCGAGTGGGTCAGGAACTTATGATTGCTCTAGTTCTTGCTACACCGGCTCGCCAGAGATTCGCATGGCTGTACTTGTGCCTGTGCCTGTGCTCATGTCCAGGGTCACCATCGCGATTCTCTGACCAAGCTTCATCATGGCGAACTGTAACTTGGTTTTGATGCACAGTCAAGCAGAAGTGGCACCCGGAACGAAAAAACGTTGGTAATTAGAATTTCCAAGATTCCGGGCACATATTGGGGAAAACCACAGATGTTAAGAAGCCAATCCGGGCGCGATCCCTTTTTGGGGTGAAGTCGAAGATCTTCGAAAATTTGAGTCGACCGTCCGCCCCGTTATAATCTGCGCGAGCCCAATGCCGCGAAGAACCTATCCTTATGCCATCCTGGCGGTCCTCACCGGCCTCAACATTCTCAATTACATTGACCGCAACGTGTTGTTTGCCGTCCAGCCGCTGGTGAAGAGTGAATTCACGCTCAGCGATACTCAGATCGGCGTTCTGACCAGCGCCTTTTTCTTCAGTTACATGTTCGCCGCGCCTTTGGTGGGCTGGCTGGGTGACCGCTTTCCGCGCAAGAACATTGTTGTGGTGGGGATCATCATCTGGAGCGGGTTTACGCTGTTCACCTGGTGGGTCACCAATTACAGCCAGCTCCTTTTCCGCCACACGGCTGTGGGGGTGGGCGAAGCCAGTTACGCGGCCATTGCTCCCGCCTTGATTGCAGACGCGTTCCCCATAGCGCGCCGCGGCCGCATGCTCTCCATCTTCTTCCTGGCGCTTCCGGTGGGCAGCGCGGCCGGATACCTTGTTGGCGGTTACTTTGCCCACCATTTCGGCTGGCGCATGCCCTTTATGGTTGCCGGCGCTCCCGGATTCATCCTGGCCTTGTGGTTGTGGTTTCTTCCTGAACCGGTGCGCGGACAGACGGAAGCGGCGGAAACTTCCCGCGAGCGCTCGACCGCTTTGGGCCTTCTCCGCAACGGCGCTTTTATTACGGTCTGCCTGGGCATGGCCCTGTACACGTTTGCTGTGGGCGGCCTGCAGGTCTGGATTCCCACTTTTCTGGTGCGCATACGCCATGTGCCGCTTGACCGCGCCAATCTTCTCTTCGGGCTGATCACGCTCTTCAACGGAATCGTCGCTACGCTTCTGGGCGGCTGGATCGGCGACCGCATGCTGAAGAGATGGAAGGGCGCTTACTACACCTTCTCCGGCATCGCCATGCTGGTGGCTGTTCCCCTCATGGTGGCCGCCATCTACGTTTCCGGGGCCTTCATGTTTCCGGCCATCTTCCTGGCCGTATTCGCCCTGCTGATTGGCACCGCTCCTTCCAACGCCGCTCTGGTCAACTCCGTGGGTGCGAACATCCGTTCCACGGCCCTCGCCGTAAATGTCTTTGTGATCCACCTCCTCGGCGATGCCTTTTCCCCCGCCCTCATCGGCCGCATATCCGATAAGACCAACCTGCAAACGGCGTTCACTGCCGCGTTTTTCGCCGCTGCCCTCTCCGGCGTTTTCTTCCTTTACGGCGCCCGCTATGCTCCGCGTCTTGTCGCGCCTCCGGTAGCGGCCGAAGCATGATCTGGTTTTACTGGATTTCCGGCATTCTGGTTGCGCTGATCTGGCTCGTCCCTGTACTCGAAAACGCGCTCCATCTTCACCGCATCGCCAACATCGCCCTTCCCGAGTGGAACCCGCCGGCAGACGCCGCCCTGCCGTCGCTCACCATTGTGGTTCCAGCGCGCAATGAAGCCGCGGCCATTGAGCCGGCTCTGCGCTCCGTGATCGCTCTCGACTATCCGCGATTTGAGGTGGTCGCAATCAACGATCGCTCCACGGATGAAACCGGAGCCATCATGGACCGTCTCGCCGCCGAACCTGCCACCGCAGGCAGGCTGCGCGTGCTGCACGTGCGCGACCTTCCCCAGGGCTGGCTGGGCAAGACGCATGCCATGTGGCTGGGCGCGCAACAGACAAAGAGCGAGTGGATCCTGTTTACCGACGCTGATTGTGTCTTCCGCGCGGACGCTCTGCGCCGTGCTCTTTGTTACGCAACCAGCAATTCGCTTGACCACCTGGTGCTCATGCCTACCATCCACATGCACAGCCTGGGCGAGCAAATGATGGTCTCGTTCCCACAGGTTGCGGCAGGATTTGTGATGCGGTTCTGGAAGATCAGAGATCCGGAAGCAAGCGATCACATTGGGGCCGGGGCCTTCAACCTGGTGCGCCGGACGGCCTATTCGAAAGTGGGTACCTTCGAGGCCCTCCGTCTTGAAGTCATCGACGATCTCAAGCTCGGTGAGGCCATCAAGAAAGCGCGTTTCCGCCAGGACGTGGTGTTTGGTCGCGAACTCGTGAGCCTCCGCTGGTTTGAGGGAGCAATGGGACTGGTTCGCAACCTGGAGAAGAACCTCTTTGCGTTTCTGCAGTTCCGGCTCAGCATGGTAATGGCCGCATGTGTGCTTCTTCTTTTCCTGAATGTCTGGCCGTTTGTGGGAGTGATTCTTGCACCCGGCTGGTGCAAAGCGGTGTTTGCTTTTGCGGTGGCGATGATTGCGGTCCGTTATTATCAGGGCTCCAGCTTTACCGGAGTTCCGACTCTGGTGTTTCTCCTCAACCCGATCAGCGCCATTCTGACCGGTGTCGCCATTGTGCGCTCCGCCTTCTCTGTCATGCGCGATGGGGGCATTACCTGGCGCGGAACGAAGTACCCGCTTGTCGAACTGCGCAAAAAGCGCTGAACCTCGCTTTGCATCGGTCCAGCCGGCATTGCTGGCTGCCGGTGCAAAGAATCCGCGCTCACTCCGCGGCAAAATCTCACCGGAACAAGTTTTTCAAAATGAAGATCGCGTTCGCCGGCCGCTCCGCGAGACGGCGCATCAGGTAGGGATACCACTCCGTGCCGAAGGGAATATACACGCGGCAGCGCCAGCCTTCTTTGATCAGCTTCAACTGCAGGTCGCGGCGGACGCCGTACAACATCTGGAACTCAAAGGCTGACGCCGGGACCTTCTCTTTCTGCGCAAATTCGATGGTGGCACGGATCATGTTTTCATCGTGGGTGGCGATGCCGTGATAAACGCCGCTTTTGAGCAGCATCTTCATCAGCTTGACGTAGTTCGCGTCCACGTCGGCTTTCTTCTCGAAGGCGATCTCCGGCGGCTCCTGGTACGCCCCCTTGCACAGCCGTACGCGAATGCGGTCGGCAATGAGCTGTTCAACGTCTTTTTCGCTGCGATGCAGATAGGACTGGATCACCGCGCCCACGCAACCCTGGTTTTCCTGCTGTTGATGCAGGCGCCGCACGAAATCGAGCGTGCGCTGGGTGTAGGGCGAGCCTTCCATATCCACGCGGACAAAGCTCTTCAGCCGCGAGGCATGCTGCACGACTCCGGAGGTGATCTCATAAGCCGTGGCCTCATCCACATCCAGGCCCATGTGGGTCAGCTTGAGGCTGACATTGGCATTCAACTGGCGCGCGCTCATCTGATCAAGCAACTGGTGATAGAGCTGGGCGCTGTGCCGGGCCTCGTCGGCGTTAGTGACGTTTTCGCCCAGATTGTCCACGCTTACGCCCAGGCCCAACTGGTTCATGGCCCGGGTGGCCGCGAGCGCTTCTTCCACCGTGGTGCCGGCGACGAACCGGCGCGAAACGCGCTGCCCGATCCACGTCTTTTCCGCAGCCGAACGGATCGACTTGCTTTCAGAAAGGGAAATGAAGGCGGCCCTTAGCACGGCGCTCCAGGCTGATGGCAGGCGATTTCAGTCATAGAAGACAAACATACGGTTTTAACACATCCCGGGGTGTTTCTGAAATTCCCTGTGGGGCCTTGCTCGCGTTTCCGGATTGTGCATTGAATTGCCGGTTTCACGCGCGACTGTGGAGGTTACGCCCGTCCGCCGGTGGTATCGATACAAAAAAGCACTTCTGCCGCGGAATCTGACTGAATCATCTGGCAACCATGCCGCGCATTTTGTATTCTGCCAAGAGGCGGAAATATGCAGCAGGAGATCACACTTTCGCGCATTCTGGGTGCCCCGGTGTACGACTCGTCCGGGCACGTAGCCGGACATGTGCGTGAAGTGGCGCTTTCTCCGCAGGATGACCCCAATCGGGTCTCTGAGTTCATCGTAAAGACCCGCGAGGGCGACCGCCTGCTCGCGGCCAAACAGGTCTATGCCGTTCTGGGCGCAACCGTGCGGGCCAGCAGCCAGGCTGAGGATTGGCCTCCCCTGGTCAGCTCGGAAGGCATGCTGCTGCTGGAACGCGACCTGCTCGACCAGCAGATCATTGACGTTTCCGGCCGCAAAGTTGTGCGCGTCAATGACGTGGACCTCGAGCCCGAGCCTGTCAACGGCAGCGTCAAACTGAAGATCGGGAGCGTGGACATTGGCTTGCGAGGCGCGGTGCGCCGGCTGCTGAAAGGTCTGGCCCCAAGCTCGGCGATTGAGGCCCTCGCCAGCCGCATCCCGGAAAAGGTGATTCCCTGGTCGGCCGTGGACCTGATTGAAACCGACCCGGCGCGTCGCGTCCGGCTGAAACTCGAATACGAGAGGCTGTCTAAGCTGCATCCGGCCGACATTGCCGACATCCTCGAAGAACTTGCTCCGGCCGAGCGCGAAGCTGTTTTCGGTTCGCTGGATGAAGAGGTTGCGGCCGAGGCGCTGGAAGAGATCGATCCCAGAATGCAGGTCGAGCTGATGCGCTCGATCGAATCCGATAGAGCCGCCGACATCGTGGAAGAAATGGATCCCGATGCGGCCGCCGACCTGCTCGGCGACCTGCCGGAAGAGACTTCAGAAGAAATTCTGGAGGAAATGGAACCGGAGGAGCGCGAAGAAGTTACCGAACTTCTGGAGTATCACGAGAACACCGCGGCGGGCCGCATGACCACCGAGTTCCTTGCGCTTCCGCCCGAAGCAACGGTGGGCAACGCCATTGATAAGCTGCGCGAATTTGAGGGCGAAGCCGAGTCCATCAGCACCATCTATCTGATCGATGCGGAGGAAAAGCTGGCCGGCGCCGTGCCGCTGGTTTCACTGGTCCTTGCCCCCGCAGGTACAACGCTTGGCACTCTGGCTCCCGATCACGTTGTTTCCTGTCCAGCGGGCGCCAGTGAACAGGAAGTGGCTGAACTCTTTGACAAGTACAACCTTCTGACCCTTCCTGTGGTGGACGCCGGGGGGCATCTCACCGGCATCATCACTGCGGATGACGTGATCAGCCTGCTGAGGAGCAAAGAGTAAAAGGCCGGCTTCGCATCCGCGAACCCGTTGTAGCTGTCATCCCGCCCCTAACCCCATTGGTTGCAGCCAATTCTGCTGCAAAAGCCTGTCACTTCTTCAGCCTCGCCAATAGTGGACCTGCCACTGCAAGCAGAAGAACGTACGCGGCGGAAACAGGCGCGAGCTCGGGTTGAACAGCCGCTCCCAGCCCCGCGATGACAATGGAGAACTCACCCCGCGGTATCAACGTCAGCCCGGCACGCAGTCCCGCCTCCCGCCCCAGGCCGGAACGGCGTCCGGCGAGAACCCCCGTGAGCACCTTGGTTGCGGCGGTTGCGATAGCAAGGACAGCGGCCAGCGGCAATACCGGCGCCAGAGCGGCTGGATCAACCTCCAGACCAAAAAAGAAGAAGAACGTGGCGGCAAACAGGTCACGGAGGGGCGCAATCAGGCGCCTGGCGTGCTCGGCAATCGGGCCGGAAACGGCAATCCCAACCAGAAATGCCGCAATCGCCGCCGAAACCTGGAAACGCTGAGCAACACCGGCTACCAGCAGGACCACTCCGAAGGTCGTCAGCAGCACCACCTCATCTGACTGATGCGCGGCCAGCCGGCTGAGGCGATGCCCATACCGGAGTGCAACGAACAACACAAGAATCACCGCACCAACAGCGGCCGAAACTGCAATCAGCATTTTCCCGGTCCCGCCGCCGAGAAGCAAGACGCTTACCAGCGGCAGGTAGACCGCCATGGCGAGGTCTTCCAGAACCAGGACGGACAGCACCAGCGGTGTTTCCGGCTTATTCATCCGCCCCAGATCATTCAGCACTTTGGCAATTACTCCGGAAGAGGAGATATATGTGACTCCGCCCAGAAAGATTGCCGGAATAAGCTTCCACCCCAGAAAAAAGCCTGCGGCAAAACCAGGGGAAAAATTAGCGGCAAAATCCAGGGCCCCATCCGGCAGGCCGCGCCGCAGGTTTTTCTTCAAGTCGTCGCCGGTATATTCGAGACCAAGCATGAACAGGAGCAGCAGGACCCCTATCTCCGCCCCAATCCGAATGAAGTTCTCGGTCAGATGCAGGGGCGCCAGACCGCCATTGCCGAACGCCAGCCCGGCAATGAGGTAGAGAGGTATGGACGAGAAGCCGAAGCGGGTAGCAATCCGCGCCAGGACTGCCAGGCCTACGATCGCCAGGCCAAGCTCAATGAAAATGTGCGAGAGATCGTGCGCTGCCGCCATGGTGAAGGGCCAGCATACAGGGCTTGCTGAAGGTCACACAAATTGCAGATTGCCGCGCAGGACAGGTTGCTGCGCTGCGCAACTCTCGTTTATGCTGCCGACAGAAGTGAATTTCCCCATGCGCGTGACCGATGAAATTTCTCAAGCACTGGAAAACCCGGATCCTCCTGATCCTGGCCGTCATTGGTCCGGGGTTTATCACCGCCAACGTCGATAACGATGCCGGCGGCATATTCACCTACTCCCAGGCGGGCGCGCAATTCGGTCACACGCTTCTGTGGAGCCTGATCCCCATCACCATCGCTCTCGTGGTGATTCAGGAGATGTCCGCGCGCATGGGAGCGGTGACGGGCAAGGGACTGAGCGATCTCATCCGCGAAGAATACGGCTTTCGCGTGACTTTTTTCGTGATGATCGCTCTGATCGTGGTCAACTTTTCCAACGTGATCAGCGAATTCGTAGGCATTGCCGCAAGCCTGCAGTTATTCCACGTTTCCAGGTATGTGAGCGTGCCCCTCTCCGCTCTGTTTGTATGGATTCTTGTCACCAGGGGCAACTACAAAACCGTGGAAAAGGTCTTTCTGACGGCATCTTTTTTCTATTTTGCCTACATTGTTGCCGGCGTGCTGGCCCACCCTGACTGGACTGAGGCAGTGCGGACCACCATTGTGCCTCCACCCGCCAGGACCATGCTCAACCAGGCCTATGTATATATGCTGGTGGGCACCATCGGCACAACCATTGCCCCATGGATGCAGTTTTACCTGCAGGCATCCATCGTTGAAAAGGGAGTAACGCCCCGGAACTACAAGGCTTCCCGCCTTGACGTCATCTTCGGGTGTTTCTTTACTGACATTGTGGCGTGGTTCATCATTGTCGCCTGCGCAGCCGCGTTTGCCTCCGATCACCGGGCGATCACGGACAGCTCCGAGGCCGCTCGCGCCTTGCGCCCGCTCGCCGGGCATTATGCCTATGTCCTGTTCGGCGCTGGATTGTTCAACGCGTCTCTCTTTGCCGCCTCCATCCTTCCGCTCTCGACGGCATACACCGTATGCGAGGGGCTGGGATTCGAATCCGGCCTGGATAAAAAATGGAGTGAAGCAAGAGTGTTCTACTGGCTGTACACGATTCTGGTGGGGGCAGGAGCCGCCGTGGTGCTGTTGATCCCGGACAAGATGCTCATTCCGGTCTCGATCCT
>JBLMYN010000563.1:0-4599 GCA_050258305.1 Actinomycetota bacterium | reverse complement strand
AACTGAAGGAGAAGGCGGTGGAAAGATACAGCGCCACGGCGACCACAGTCGCGGCAACAATGTAAGCGCCGATCAGGTTGAAGTAGTGCAGCAGCACATCGGCCAGGATGCGGCCCAGCAGCCCCTCAATCGGGACGGCTCCTTTCCACAGCAGGTGGAATGGCAGCAGGGCCAGCAGCGCGGGTGAGAAAACCAGCAGGATCGCCGCACCCAGCGCCTTGGCTCCCGGCGAGGCAACGTCCCGCGACTTGAACCAGCGCATGCCCAGCAGCGTCATCGCCACAGGGAGCAGGAACGCGCACACACCCACGCTCTGCAGCATCAGGTCGCTGATCATGGCGCCGAACAGGCCAATCCAGTTTCTGGCCGAGTGCGGGCCGAGCGTGGCCGCGGTGTTGAGGGAGGGATCGAGGGGTGAGTAGCTCACCAGGGCCAGAAAAAGTATGGCCGCACAGGCAAACAGGAGAAAACCGGCCAGCTCATTCAGCCGGCGATTCTTCGTAGGCGTGAAGACACGCGAGACAAACTTCATTGAGGTGTTCCGCCCTTCAAGTAGGCGCAAATCAAATCCAGTCTACTGAAGTCCAGAGTAACACCAGAGCGAACCCTATTATGCCAAATCCGTTGCGAAAAAGGCGGGGAAAATCTTAGTCCCATGGAAGTAGGATGTTGTTCAGCAGTGTTCCAGTTGGACGTGTAAAAATGCGCAGACAGACAGTGCCAGGAACGGATTTCAGGTCGATGCGGCGGTGTTCACGGGGACAAAACGTTCACGGTTGCATGCCGCAGGCGGGCCTGCCTCCCGGGACACGGGTTTTGCAATGCTATCGGCCAGGCCTTTGGCGCGTCACTATCTGAGGCAATACGATTGAAGCGACAAGAGAAGAGAGGCAGCTCAAGCCATGACAACACTGCTCAACGACCTGCGTTACGCGATTCGGATGCTGCTTAAATCCCCGGGCTTTGCCGCCATCGCCATCCTGACGCTTGCGCTTGGCATAGGCGCGAACACGGCCCTTTTCTCGGTGGTCGACGGCGTGTTGCTCAACCCGCTGCCTTACCCGCATTCGGAACAACTGATGGCTGTCTATGGAAACACCCGCGGATTCAACCCCGGCCCTGTCTCCTATCTCAATTTCCTCGACTGGCAGCGCCAGAACCGGACGTTTTCATCCCTGGCGATTTACCGCGGCGAGGATTACAACTTCACCACCAGCAGTGAAGGGGAGCGTGTGAGCGGCCTGATGATTTCCGCCGGCTTCTTTACCACCCTCGGCGTAAAACCCGTTTTTGGCCGCACATTCGGCGCCCATGACGATCAGGTGGGCGCCGCGCCGGTCGTTATTCTCGGCGGAGGTTTGTGGAAGCGCAAATTCGGCTCTTCGCCGGAGATCATGGGAAAATCGCTCACCCTGAACGGCACCTCCTACACAGTGGTTGGCGTGGTTCCTCCCGGGTTCAGTTTCTACGGCCAGGCCCGCGATGTTTACACTCCGATCGGCCAGTGGAACGATCCCTCATTTCGCGACCGCCGCATCAGCGTGAGCGCGCGCGTGATTGGCAGGCTCAAACCCGGGGTTACGCCGGCGCAGGCCCAGGCTGACATGGACGTGGTTGCGCGCAACCTTTCTGGCGCCTACTCTCTCGCCGATAAAGACGTCGGCATCACTTTGCTTTCAATGAAGCAGGACATCGTTGGCAGCGTCCAGCCTTTTCTCGTCGTGCTTCTCACCGCAGTCGGCTTCCTACTGCTGATTGCCTGCGCCAACGTGGCCAATCTGCTTCTGGCGCGGTCGATGGGACGCACGCGCGAATTTGCCGTGCGTACCGCTCTCGGGGCGAAGCAGGCGCGCATCATCCGCCAGCTTCTCACGGAGAGTACTCTGCTGGCGGGGATGGGCGGCGCGCTTGGGCTCCTGCTTGCCTTTTATGGAACCCAGGCGGTGCTCAATCTTCTGCCCGGCAGCCTGCCGCGTGCCGGCGAAGTCTCTCTCAATGCCACGGTCTTGCTCTTCACGCTGGCGCTGTCATTGTTTGCCGCGGTTGTCTTCGGCCTGGCTCCGGCCCTTAAAAGTTCGCGCATCAATGTGCAGGAGGTCCTCAAGGAAAGCGGGCGCGGCTCCAGCGGCTCACGCCACCGCCTGCAGAGGATTTTTGTGGCCGGGGAGGTCGCCATGGCGCTGGTGCTGCTGATTGGCGCTGGCCTTATGCTCCGCAGCCTTGCTGCCCTATGGCGTGTGAATCCCGGATACAATCCCAGCCATGCAGTGACCTTCGTTGTCTCCATGCCATCATCGCCGACGACGACCTCGGCGGAAACGCGCGCCCGCCTGCGCCATTTCGACGACAAAATGCTCTCCATTCCCGGCGTGCAGGCCGTTTCCGTGACGCTCGGGTCGCGGCCGATGATCCATGATTCGTCGCTGCCTTTCTGGATCAAAGGCCGGCCAAAGCCTGCCAATGACAATGACATGCCGCAGGCGATGTTTTATCTGGTGGAGGCAGGTTTCCAGCAGGCCATGGGAATCACGCTGGAGCGCGGCCGCTTTGTCACGTCGCAGGACAATGAGAACGCACCCACCGTGATCGATATTGATGACGTGTTTGCGCGTACTTACTTTCCCAGTGAAGATCCGGTCGGCAAGCGCGTGCATCTCGAGCAGTTCAACGTAGACGCTGAGATCGTCGGCGTTGTGGGCCATGTGCGACAGTGGGGGCCCGGCACTGACTCCAAATCGGCCATTGAAGCGCAGTTCTTCTATCCCTTCATGCAGCTACCCGAGAAGCTGATGCCGCTCGCCGCGGGAGCAGTGGCCGTGGTGCTGCGCACGCAGGGCGATCCCGCGGCTATTATGGGCCCGGTTCGACGGGCGGTGGTCCAATTGGATCCCCGTGAAGTCGTTTACAGCGTTGAAACCATGGGTGACGTTCTCGCGGGCTCGCTGGCTGCGCGCAGGCTCTCGATGATTCTGCTCAGCGCGTTTGCGGCGCTGGCGCTCGTTCTCTCCTGCATTGGAATTTACGGAGTGGTCTCACATCTGGTGGGCCAGCGCAGGCATGAGATCGGCGTGCGCATGGCGCTGGGCGCGCAGCCAGGTGACGTAATGCGCCTCGTGCTGGGGCAGGGCCTCAGGATGACGCTCCTGGGTGTGGCTATCGGCATTGCTGGCGCCGGAGGACTGACACGCCTCATGGCCAGCCAGCTTTTCGGCGTGACGGCCCATGATCCGCTGACGTTTGTTGTGGTTGCGCTTTTGCTGGCGTTGGTGGCGCTTTTTGCCTGCTATGTGCCCGCGCGCCGGGCAATGCGAGTGGATCCGCTGATCGCCTTGAGATGCGAGTAGCCCTGTAGTTTATCCGCAGCGGGTTGCGTGTTCTAGGATACGACTGACTCAACCGCCTCTTCGATCACGTCATAAACGCAGTCGAGATCTTCCGCGCTGATGCAGTACGGAGGCAGGATATAAATCACGTGTCCCAACGGGCGCAGCAGGACGCCGCGTTGCAGGAAAAACTTGTACAGCCTGGGCTTAATGGCCGAGAAGTATCCCGCATCCGCCACTTTCAACTCGATGGCGGCGATGCTGCCAATCTGCCTGGCTTCGTGCACCTTCGGATGCGCGGCAAAGTATTGGAGCCGCTTGCGATGCCGGGCTGCAATGGTGGAAATACGTCCCAGCACGTCCTCGGTTTCAAAAATTTCCAGGTTGGCCACGGCGGCGGCGCAGGCGAGCGGGTTGGCCGTATAGGAGTGGCCGTGAAAAAAGGCGCGGCCCGGGCCTGAAAACTCTCTGTGGATCGCCTCCGTACACAGCGTCGCCCCCATGGGCAGGAAGCCTCCGGTAATGCCCTTCGACAGGCACATCAGGTCCGGCGCCACGCCGGCGAGATCGCAGGCAAACATGTTTCCGCAGCGCCCGAACCCGGTGAGCACCTCGTCAGCAATCAGCAGCACATCATACTGGTCGCAGAGCCTGCGCACGCCCAGCAGGAATTCAACCGGGTGCATGATCATGCCTCCCGCGCCCTGGAGCAGCGGTTCGACAATGACGGCCGCAATCTGGCCGCTGTATTTTTCCAGCGTGCTGCTGAGAGATTCAAGGCAATTGATGGAGCATTCGCGGCGATGCCTGCCCACCGGGCACCGGCTGCAGTAAGCGGCGTGGACCCGGTGCACCGGAAAGCGAAGGTGAGAGAACGGATCAGTGAACCCCAGATCGGCGCTCACGGACATGGCGCCGGCCGTGTCTCCGTGATACGCATGCTCCAGAGCGACAATGCCGTACTTTTCTCCACGGCCACGGTTTGCCCAGTACTGAACCGCCAGCTTTAAGGCGACTTCCACAGCAGTGGATCCGTCATCGGAATAGAAAATCCGAGTCAGCGCGGATGGCACAACGCGCCGCAACTTTTCCGCAAGGCGCTCTGCCGGCTCGTGCGAGAAGCCGGCCAGCAGCACATGTTCGAGCTTTTGCACCTGCCCGGCAATCGCGTCTGCAATATGCGGATGGCAGTGACCGTGCAGATTGACCCACCAAGAGGAGATTGCATCGATGATCCGCGTGCCGTCTTCCGTGTAAAGGTACGTCCCTTCTGCCC
>JBLMYN010000562.1:0-7061 GCA_050258305.1 Actinomycetota bacterium | reverse complement strand
TACGGCCGAGGGCAAGAATGTTGAAGCGCTGTTCAAGGCGCTGTCGCAGGCGCGCACGCAGACGGGTGAAAAGAGCTCCGCCAACCTCGATTCATTCAAAAAATTCGTCCAGCAGAAAACCACCGAAATCCGCAAACAATATGGCTGCCAGGCCGTTGAGTACTCCATTGAGATGCAGGGCGGCAAGGTGAAGCTGAAAGCAAAGCCAAAAACCTAACCGTTCTGTCGCTTCGCTCCAACCCGCTTTTAAAGCTCTCTCCATGGCAGATTTCTCATGCGCCTGCAACGGCGGGCTCGGCGCGCAAGTCGGCCTCGCCCGACCCTTTCCCTGATTGCATCGCTGCTTTGTAGCTGGCAAGAGGAGAAACTCCTCCGTAAAGCTGGAGCAGCGCCTATTTGAACTCTCTTTCCCGCGCCTGATAACTTATCCTCTTCCGCATTCTTGAAGAGGACATTCGATGCCCAAAATTCAGCGCGCCATCCTGAGCGTTACCGATAAGACCGGAATCGTTGATTTTGCCGGCAAACTGGCCGGCATGAACGTGGAGCTCTACTCCACCGGCGGCACCGCCAAACTGCTGCGCGACTCCGGCGTCAGAGTAAAAGATATTTCCGAGCTGACCGGCTTTCCCGAGATGATGGATGGACGCGTGAAGACGCTCCATCCCAAAGTTCACGGCGGAATCCTGCACGTCCGCTCGAATCCAGGCCACGTGGCCGCGGCGCGCGAACACGGCATCCAGCCCATTGATATGGTCGTGGTCAACCTCTATGCGTTCGAGAAAACGGCGGCGAAGCCGGGCGTGAGTTTTGATGAACTGATTGAGAACATCGATATCGGCGGCCCTTCCATGGTCCGCTCCGCGGCAAAAAATTTTCGTGACGTAGCTATTGTTACTTCGCCCGCCGACTACAGCTCAATTGCGCAAGAAATGTCTCAATCCGGAGGAGAGCTGGGATTAACCACGCGCTGGCGGCTGGCGCAGAAAGCCTTCGCCACGACTGCCGCCTATGACCGTGCGATTTCATCCACGCTCGCGGCCATTTCCCTGGACGGCGCGGCCGGCAAATTCAATCTTCCCGAGCCGGAAACTACCTTTCCGCCAACTTTAAGTTTCTCATTCAGCAAGGTCATGGACCTGCGCTATGGCGAAAATCCGCATCAGCGCGCGGCCATGTACTCTGACGGCACGGGCAACGGACTGGCCAACAGCCGTCAACTGCAGGGCAAGGAGCTCTCCTACAACAATATTGTGGATCTGCAGGCTGCCTGGGACCTGGCCCAGGACTTTGATGAAGTCGCCTGCGCCATCATCAAGCACACGAATCCGGCCGGGGCAGCCATAGGCGCCAGCCTGCGTGAAGCCTACTTGAAAGCGCTTGAGACTGATCCTGTGTCTGCATACGGAGGAGTGATTGGCGTAAACCGAATGCTGGACGGCGCTGCCGCCGAGGAAATGGCCAGGCTGTTCGTGGAAGCAATTGCCGCGCCCGGCTTCGATGCCGATGCACGGGCAAGGTTCGCGGCCAAAAAGAACCTCCGCCTCGTCGAGGTAAACGCCAGCCGGCCGAAGTACGCGCTCAAGGCGGTTTCCGGAGGCATGCTGGTCCAGGACCCGGACACGCGCCCCTTAAGTCCAGGTGATCTGAAAGTTGTCTCCGGCCGCCAGCCGACCGATGCGGAAATGCGGGCGCTGCTCTTTGCCTGGAAAGTCTGCAAGCACGTGAAATCGAACGCCATTGTCTATGCCCGCGAGGGCCAGACTGTGGGCGTGGGCGCGGGGCAGATGTCGCGGGTTGACTCGTGCAAGATCGGCGCCATGAAAGCGATATTACCGTTGCAGGGAACGGTCGCGGCTTCTGACGCGTTCTTTCCCTTCCCTGACGGAGTTGAGGAGATTGCCCGGGCGGGCGCAACGGCTGTGATTCAGCCCGGCGGCTCAATGCGTGATCAGGAGGTGATCGCCGCCGCTGACCGGCTCGGTTTGGCCATGGTTCTTACCGGAGTACGTCACTTCCGTCACTGATTAAGAAATGTTAGTTTCCGCCTGAAATCGGCGATCAGGGTAAAATGGTATACAGGAACATTGCAACTTCCGCCGGGCGCTTCCCAGCATCCAAGTGAAAAGGGGTTGTTTCGGTTCGTCTTATGAATTTCCAGAAAATCGGCACTCTTCTCTTTGCTCTCCTACTCGCATCCGTTCCCGTAGTTGCGCAGCAGGGCTCCCATGGCAAAACCTCGGCGGCGCCTCAAAAGACAGCTCCCGCCAAGCCGGCCGGGCAGTCCGGCCACGCGGCGCAAACCACCAAGCCAGACAAGGCAGCCGCTTATTATCATTTTTCGCTCGGCCATATTTATGAAGAGAGTATGGCCATGTATGGGCGCTCGGATTACGCCACCAAGGCCATTGACGAATACAAGAAGGCCATTCAGGCGGACCCGACCTCTGATTTTCTGAATGCGCACCTCGCCGAGTTATACGCCCGCACGGGTCGGGTTCGTGATGCGGTCCTGGAAGCCCAGAACATCCTCAAACGTGATCCCGACAATCTGCTGGCGCACAAGCTGCTGGGGCAGATTTATCTGCACTCGCTGGGAGATCCGGGCCAGGGTACGCAGTCACGCGAGGTTCTGAAGCTCGCCATTGAGCAGTACCAGGCGCTGGCGAAGCTGCAACCAAAAGATGCTGACAATCACGTTCTGCTCGGCCGCCTTTACATCCTGAACAAGAATTATAAGGACGCGGAGACCGAGTTCAGGACCGCCATCAACGTTGATCCAACGTCAGAAGAGGCGGTCACCATGCTGGCGCTCCTGTACAAGGAACAGGGTGACTACCAGAAGGCTGCCGAAGTACTCAACTCCGTTCCCGAGGCCAACCGGACCTCCAAAATGTATGCTGCGCTCGGCTCTACCTACGAGGAGCAGAAAAATTACAAGCAGGCGATCGCGGCGTACAAGCAAGCCGTCCAGTTGGACAGGGAGAATGTGGACGCAATGCGCGGCCTCGCCCAGAACCTGGCCAGCGACAATCAAATTGAAGCCGCGCTCAGCGAATACCAGATGGTGGAAGATACTGACCCGCAGGACTCGCAGGCTCCCCTGCGCATGGCCGAGATTTACCGCCGGATGGGCAAATTTGATCTCGCCATGGAGAACCTCAAGAAAGCCGAGGCCCTGAACCAGGACTCGCTTGAGGTCCCGTACAACGAAGCCATCGTGCTGGAAGCGCAAGGCAAGTACGACGATGCCGCTTCCGCTCTGCAGAAGCTGTTGGCGCGCACTACTTCTCCTGACGGCAATTACACCACCGGCGAACGCAACAACCGGACGCTCTTTCTGGAGCGGCTGGGCGCCATTTATCGCGAAGCCGACCGGCCCGCGGTGGCGATTGAAACCTACCGTAAGATTATCGATCTGGGCGGCGATGAGGCGGCTCGCGGATATGCCGATCTTATCGACGTTTACCGCGACCAGAAGCAATGGAGTGACGCAGACCGCACAGCCCGCGAAGCCGTACAGAAGTTTCCGAAAGACAAGAACCTGAAGATGGCCATGGCCCTGCAACTCGTGGATGACGGCAAGGGCGACGAAGCTGTCCGCACGGCAAAATCTGCTCTCACCGGCGGGCCGGAGGATCGCGACACCTACGTTCAGCTCTCGCAGATCTACGCGCGGCTCAAGCGCTGGAAAGACGCGGAAAACGCGCTGGCCCAGGCGCAGAAGTTTGCGGCCCGGCCCGAGGAAAAAGAGTACGTCCGGTTTGTGCTCGGTTCGGTTTACGAGAGGCAGAAAAAATACACCCAGGCGGAACAGGCGTTTCGCCAGGTTCTGCAGATGGACCCGAACAACTCGCAGACGCTGAATTACCTCGGCTACATGCTGGCCGACCAGAACACGCATCTGGAAGAGGCGCTTACGCTGATCAAGCACGCTGTGCAGCTCGACCCCCAGAACGGCGCGTATCTTGATTCCCTGGGTTGGGCTTATTTCCGGCTGGGCAAATATGACGAGGCCGAAGAGAACCTGCGTCGCGCAGCGGACAAGACGCCTAACGATGCTACCGTACAGGACCATCTGGCTGAGCTGTATGCCAAAACCGGCAAGCTCAAACTGGCTGAAATGCACTGGGAGCGGGCCCTGAATGAATGGAGCAAGTCAGTTCCTGCCGATGTGAATCAGCAGGATGTCTCCCGCGTGCAGAAAAAACTGGAAAGCACAAAGGTGAAGCTGGCACAGCAACAGACCAAATAGGACTCAGCGCTCAGCAACCAGCCCTCAGCCCCTGAACACCTGCTTTCAGGGGCTTTATCTTTGGATTTTGAAGGTGCGAACGGTTCAGTTGGCAACGCGGAATGTCCCATTCTGCTCCGGGTCTGAATGCTGAGCGCTGACTGCCGATTGCTCATTGCCAGGTGCTTGAATACACTGGATTCAAATGCTCGCTCCCTATGCACTGCATCCAGATGAGAGCCGCGGCCGGCGCTACCCGGAACCGGCGCATCCCTACCGCAGTGACTTCCAGCGCGACCGCGATCGCGTGGTGCATTCGCGCGCGTTCCGCCGCCTGGAAAACAAAACCCAGGTCTTCTCCCGCAGGTATTCTGATCATTTTCGCAACCGCCTGACCCACACCATTGAAGTGACGCAGATTTCGCGGACCATCGCGGCGGAACTGGGTCTGAACGAAGAACTGGTGGAAGCTCTGGCGCTGGTGCATGACGTGGGCCATACTCCATTTGGTCACGCAGGCGAGCGCATGCTCAACGACCTGATGCGCGAGCACGGCGATATTTTTGACCACAATCTTCACGCCCTGCGCATCGTGGAGCAGTTTGAGCAGCGCTACGCTGAATTTCCCGGCCTCAATCTCACGTTTGAGGTGCGTGAAGGCATCATCAAACACTCGCGCGACTACCACGCAGCGGAATTCCCACAGCTCGCTGAATACCTGCTTGACTTGCGCCCGCCGCTCGAAGCCCAGCTCATCGACCTCACCGATGAAATCGCCTACAGCACCGCCGATCTCGATGATGGCGTGGAAGCGCTGGTGCTCGAACGCGAACAGGTTCGCCAGGGCGTCACGCTGTTTTCCGAAGTGGCGGATGAGGTCGACCGGCTCTACCCTGCCGCGGCGGAGAAGCTTAAGTTCAATGAGTCGCTCAAGCGCGTGCTGGATCACCTGGTCAGCGACCTGATCGCCCACAGCAGAGAGCAAATTGCCGCCAGTGGAGCCAAATCAGCCGGCGATGTTCGCAAGTTCTCCCGGCGGCTGGTGTCGTTCAGTCCGGAAACCGACCAGAAACGCCGGCAACTGAAAGCCTTCCTCTACGCGAACCTTTATGATTCCGCGGCGATTAAGGCGGACAAGGACCAGGGAGAGCAGGTGATCGCGGAGCTGTTCGAATTCTTCATGCAGACGCCGGGCGAGCTGCCTGCCAGCTACCAGGAGAAAATGCAGGAAGAGGAGTTGCACCGCGTCGTCTGCGACTACATTGCCGGCATGACCGACAATTACGTTCAGCAGCAGCACCGCAGATTCTGTTCCGGCGGAGCGACCGTCGGCTTTTAGTCTGGCCTTCGGCTGAAACCCGTAGCGTTTTCGCTAAACTCATTTTCGCCCAAAAACCTACAAGTTTTTGCCCTGGAGAAGGTTTCCGCCCATCAGACTCTCTGAATCCTAAGCCCCCAAGCTTCGAGACAAGTAGGTAGCTCCCCCTAATTTTGCGCTGTGTCGCCGGGCAAAAATTACTCACCGACGTCCGGCTGAGGTTTTGCCATCCAGCTAAGTTGTTGAAAAAACAGGGTCGAATTCGCAAAAACCCAGCAGCAGTTTGGCAATTGGAGTGTAATAGCAAAGGGGGTAGCGTTTTGGCGCGCACGGGGGGTTCGCTTCATGACCCTGTCAAGCTTCCCCGATGCACGAACAACCCCCGGTTCGGAGGAATTTTAGCAATGAAGAAGTCGTACATCCTGTCGCTCTGTCTGGCCGCCGCTCTGGCAGTTCCTGCGGTAGCGCAGCAGAATCAGTCGAACACACAAGATCAACCGCAGGCCCAGGCGCAGCAGACTGATCAGACTGCCCAGTCCGCTGACCAGAGCCAGACCGCAACCGGCAAAGAGCCGTTGAAGTACGAGCGTCATGAAGGCTTCTGGGGCCACCTGAATCCGTTTGCCCGCAAGAAGTATGTAAACCGTCAGCTTGACCCCGTTCGCGGACGCGTCAATGAGCTGGACGAGCTCACCGCCAAGAACTCCAAGATGATTGCTGACGTTGACTCGCGGGCCACCGAAGGCATCCGCAACGCCATGAGCAAGGCCAATGAGGCTGACTCGCACGCCGTTGACGCCGGCAACCGCGCCAACCAGGCCGAGCAGAGCGCCCAGACCGCCCACACCCGCATCACCGGCGTGGAGCAGACCGTCAGCAAGCTGGACCAGTACCAGCCGGTTACGCAGGCGGAAATTCGTTTCCGTCCGGGTCAGACCGCGCTCAGCCAGAACGCCAAGGAAGCACTTGACCAGATCGCCACCACGGTAAAGGGCCAGAAGGGATACATCGTGGAAGTGGAAGGCTTCTCACCCGGCAGAGGCAATGCCGCCATTGAAAGCTCGCGCTCCATGGCGCAGATGGTGGTTCGTTACCTGGTGCTGAACCATGACGTTCCTCTCTACCGCATCTACACCGTCGGCATGGGCAATGCCCCCATGCAGGCTGAAGACGGCAAGATGAAGCGCGCCCGTGGCGGCCGCGTGGAAATCAATCTTATGAAGAACAGCCTGGCGGACATGTCCGCGGGCGACTCCGGCGCTCCGGCCGCTACCAATCAGCAGCCGGCCACGCCGCAACAGCCTCCGCAGTAATAGCGCAGAGAGATCCATCCTCACAAACTCAATAACCAACCTTCTTCCCTCCTGCAGCAAATAGCAGGAGGGATTTTTTTGCGGAACAGCCACAAAGCACAAAACCTTGAAACACAGAGGAAACGGAGGAATCAGAGGCGGTTTGACGTAATTTCACCCTAGCACGTGCCACTGGTCCACCCGCTCCGGCCATTAA
>JBLMYN010000561.1:0-5802 GCA_050258305.1 Actinomycetota bacterium | reverse complement strand
AATGCTGTCAAACCGATCTCGTTCGCGACGAACAGGTCCTTGCCGTTAGTAACCAGCAGCGTCGGCGAGTTGGACGCCACAAACGGAGATCCCGGCACGGCAGAGAGCCCTCCATCGCGGTTGATCTGGAACCCAAGGATTACTCCGGCCACGGGGTCCGCCGTAAACAAAAACTGCTTCGGTACCACAGCCGACATCCCGGACGGGGTCGGAGTAGGCGTCGGCGTCGGAGTGGTGGGCGTGGGAAATGGATTGGGAGTTGGCGAGACTGTGGGACTCGGGTTTGGCGGGTTGTTGATAACAATGCGGCGCGGGGAAATTGTGCCACACGCGGCAATTACGGCCAGAAGGCCCAATACCCAGACCACCATCCGGTTATGCTTTGGACTCGACCGGGGATCCATCGTGGACAAAGATGCTTATCTGTGAGGAACTGTTGGCCGCCTGAGGAGGGTGGTTACCCATACCTGAGGACTGCGGACTAGGGAAAATACCGGTTTGCACAATTCTGCCCCCCGATGTGAGAATGCTTACATGCTTAAACCAATATCGATTTCCTGGACTCTCGCCCTGCTCCTCCTTGCGGCTTGTGGAGCGGCTTTTGCCAAGGGTGGGTCCAATGAGAATCAAACGCAGAGCAACACGCAAGCCGCCATTCCGCAGGCGTCCGAGCCGAACAGCCAGGCATCAGGCAGCGCTGCGCCTGAATCGCCTTTAAAGACGAACAAGGAAAAGGCCAGCTATGCCCTTGGGATGCAGATCGGTTCGAGCCTCCGCCGGCAGGACGTTGATGTCGATCCCGCAATCTTCGAGCAGGGGATGAAAGACGCCATGGCCGGCGGCAAGATGCTGCTCACCATGGATGAAGCCCGGGCCGCGCTCACGCAGTTACAAAAGGATGTTCAGTCAGGAAAGGAAGCGGCGGCCAAAGCTGTCAGCGAGTCCAACAAGAAGCAGGGAGAGGCCTTTCTGGCCGCCAATAAGGGCAAGCCAGGAGTCGTTACCCTCCCCAGCGGCCTGCAATACAAGATCTTGAAAGAAGGCACAGGTCCCAAGCCGACGACTGCGGACACCGTGAAATGCAGCTATGTGGGCACCATGGTCGATGGAACCGAGTTTGACAGCTCAGACAAGCATGGTGGACCGGCGACATTCCCAGTGACTGGAGTTATCAAGGGCTGGACAGAAGCTCTGCAGTTGATGCCTGTCGGTTCAAAGTGGCAGCTCTTTATCCCTCCCGATCTGGCTTATGGCGATCGTGGAGCCCCGGGCGGCCAAATCGGCCCGAACGCCACGCTTATCTTTGAGGTGGACTTACTGGCTATTGAGCCGAAGAACCAGTAAGCACGCGCAAGTGGATCCCAAGGCCGCCCCTGAGTGGGCGGCCCTTACACGTTCGGAGGGATTGCGCATCACGTACAGAACCCCAGGTTTCTCAGCTATCATCGAACCCGGACTATTTTGAAAAACGTGACTCTCACTGTCTATACGGCTCCCTGGTGCCGGGACTGCCACACAGCCAAGCGCTGGCTGGCAGAACACCGGATTGCGTATACAGAAATCAATATCGAAGAGGTGCCCGGCGCGGCGGAAGAAGTAATTCAGCGGACCGGCAAACGCGCCATTCCCCAGTTCGTACTGGACGGGAAATGGATTCAGCCCTACGTTCCCGGGCGCGGCTTCAGATACCAGGAAATGGCCAAGCTGTTCGGGCTGACTGTAGCCACGGAAAAGGCCGGCCCGTCCTCCACCTGAGCATTCTATGCGTCAGCCGGCCTTCGGCTGTCCACCCTGCTGTTCTTCAGGGTCCTGAGAGCCTGAAGATGACGACATGCGCAACTGCAACACCCGCTCACGGCGCTCTTCTTCTTCCAGTGAAAATTCCCTTGCCTTGAGCAGGTCGTGGATGGAAATCATGCCCAGGAATTGAGGCTTCGCACCGCGCTTCACGACAGGGAAGCGGGTGAGAGATGTGGAAGCCATTCGGTTCACCACTAATCGTAACGGTTCATCCGGATATGCCACCACAGGGCCTCTACCGGGCAGTTCGCCCAGGCGGATGCGCTCAGCTTCAGCCGTATTGTCCAGTATCTTCTTGAAATCACCGCGAGTAAGAACGCTGATGAGGTTGCCATCTTCATCCAGTACGGGATAGACGCGTTGTTCGCGTCGATTCGCTTGCTCGACTGTATGTTTCATTTCCGCCAGCGTACTGTTCTCAGGAAATGCCGAAACGCTGGTTCGCATGACATCTTCAACGGCCAGCGCTTCCATGGGATCGACGATGTATTCGCGTGTGAGGTGATGGCCGCGCCGGCTGAGCTTTTCCGTCAGGATCGAACGTGGCAGCGTCAGGGCCGTAAACGCATGCGCGGTCATGCAGGCGATGAGCAGTGGAAAGATCGAATGGTAATCGCTGGTGAGTTCGAATGAGAAGATCACGCCGGTCAGAGGCGCACCCAGCGCTCCGGAAAGAATTGCGCCCATGCTGATCAGCGGCCAGAATCCCAGGCCCTGATTGGGCAGGAACAGCGCTTCCAGCGCTCCCAAAGACCCGCCCATCATCAGTAAGGGAGCCAACACGCCGCCGGAGGTGCCCGACCCCAGGGAGACCGCCCAGATAATCGATTTGATGATCAGCACCCCGAGAACGAGCTTGAGAGTTATATTGCCTTTCAGCAAGTCTGCAATCACGTCATAGCCCACGCCAAGAGCCCGTGGATAAATCAGACCGCCGATCCCAACCACCAGCCCGCCAACGGCCGGCCACCACATCCAATGGAGACGTTTCATTCGGCCGAAGGTATCTTCCACCGCATAAACAAAGTTGCTGAGGCCGCCGGCCAGAGCACCCGCCAAAAGTCCCGTGAGCAGGCAGCCAAACATTATCGCGGGGCTGAAAGTCACGTTGTGGGCAGGAACCGGGAAAATGGGTCCCGGACCCAGCAAGTGAATGCGGGCCGCTTCCGCGGCAACACTGGCCAGAACCACCGGGATAAAGCTGCGCGGCTTCCATTCGAACAGTAGGAGTTCTACTGCGAGAAGAACGGAGGCAAAAGGAGCCGCAAAGGTAGCCGACATGCCCGCTGCAGCTCCGGCCACCAGCAAAGTTTTGCGTTCGGCGCTGGTCAGATGAAAGAACTGGGCGATGAGTGAACCAAAGGCGCCGCCCGTCATGATGATGGGACCTTCAGCGCCGAACGGTCCACCGGAGCCGATGGCAATTGCGGCGGAAACCGGCTTCAAAATGGCCACCCTGGGCTCCACCTTCGCGCCGCGAAGTAGAATGGCCTCAATCGCTTCAGGGATTCCGTGGCCGCGGATCTTGTCTGATCCGTAGCGCGCCATCAGGCCTACGATGACGCCGCCGATGGCAGGCACAAAAACGGCAAGCCACCCAATGTGGTGTTGCGAGATTGCCCGAATCGGCCAGACTGCCCCGGCAGGCGGAGAGAAAGCACTGCTCACACGCAGGTAAAAAAACAAATTGGTGAAGAACCCAATCAGCCGGAGCAGGGCCACAGCCACATAGGCGGCGACCACGCCAATGATCAAAGCGAGCGCCGAGATGGGCAGGACGCGCCAGGTGGTCGTGAAATCCCTCAGACTATCGGGCGCAACCAGGTGTTTCCCTGTGCGAAGGGGTCTTGTTGAGCTGGAGTCGCTCATGAACCTGCTTTCCTGATGGCAACCTTTCGCAGCCTGCTCTCTGACGTTCGTAAGCCCTTTCCGTCGGTCAGGCGCAAGACAGAGTCAACCAGCATGGGACCGATGTTGCGCAATTCCTGGCGGGCGGCACTGCCAAGGCTGCGCAGCAGGGCTTCACCCTCTGCTGTAATGGCAAGCGTGACCTGCCGCCTGTCGGTTGAGGAGCGCTGGCGGCGAATCATACTGCGCTCTTCGCACCGGTCCACCAGCTCCACCATGCTGTTATGGTTCAGTTGCATGCGTTCCGCCAGGCAACTGATGGTGGGCACCTGCGCTTTAGGCAGCCCCTTAATAGCGAGAACCAATTGATATTGCTGAGGATTAACGCCCAAATGCCTGACTTCTTCTTCCATGTGGCGCAAAAACCTGCGGAGCTGATAGCGAAACTCCGCCAGGGCCACATATTCCGTTTCCTGGAGGGGACGTGAATTCTTTTCTTTTGACATTGTATCGCTCCGCGATGTATTATCCATACATTCTGCTAGATTCGAGCCTGGCCCTCTTCCGGGGCACCAATCCCGGGAGGGGGCCTTAAAATTTGCACCAACCTGCCCGGATTACCTCTCAATTTCAAATTGCTTCCATTATGGTGCAGGCCCGGCCTCTGTGGAAAGGCAAATTGGCAAACAAGGTACTACTGCATTTATCATCTCGTGTTCCGTTTGGTCCGACTTCACCCCTGGAGAGCTTGCTTTGATCGCCCGCTACACGCGCCCAGAGATGGGAAATATCTGGAGTGACGAAAACAAATTCCGCTGCTGGCTGAAGGTAGAGGTGGCCGCAAGCCTTACCCTGGCCGAGGCAGGAATCGTGCCGCCCGAAGCCGCCCAGGCGATTGCCCGGCACGGCGATTTTGACGTAAAGAGGATCAACGATATTGAGGCTGAGGTAAAGCATGACGTTATCGCCTTCACCACAGCCGTCGCGGAGAGAATCGGCCCGGAAGCGCGCTGGTTGCACTATGGTTTGACCTCAAACGACGTAGTGGATACTGCCCAGGCCCTGCAAATCAAGGAGGCTTCCCAGATCCTCTGGAAAGATCTTGAAAAGCTGAAGGCCGTTCTCGGACGGCGGGCACAGGAGTTCCGGCACACCCCGATGATTGGCCGCACGCACGGAATCCATGCCGAGCCCACCACCTTCGGGCTCAAACTGGCCAACTGGTACGCGGAAACCGAACGCAATATCGCCCGCTTTCAACGCTCGGCCGAGGAGATGCGCGTGGGCAAGCTCTCCGGGGCTGTTGGCACGTTTGCGCACCTGGAGCCGGAGATGGAAGTTCGGATTTGCGAGCGGCTTGGTCTGCAGGCAGCGCCGATTTCCTCCCAGGTGATCCAGCGCGACCGGCATGCATACTACGTGGCAACGCTCGCCACCATCGCCGCCACCCTGGACAAGATTGCCACCGAGATCCGGCACCTGCAGCGCACCGAGGTCCGCGAAGCCGAAGAGTATTTCAGCGAAAAGCAGAAGGGCTCTTCGGCCATGCCGCACAAGCGCAACCCGGTCACCTGCGAGCAGATCTGCGGTCTGGCTCGCGTGGTGCGCGCCAACGCCCAGGCGGCGTTTGAAAACGTGGCTCTGTGGCATGAGCGTGATATCTCGCATTCGTCGGTTGAACGTGTGATCCTGCCGGACTCAACCATTCTGGTCGATTACCTGCTCGCCAAGACCACCAACCTGATTGACACGCTTCTGGTTTACCCCAACCGCATGCTCAAGAACCTGGAGAGCACGGGCGGGCTGGTCTTCAGCGGGCAGTTGCTGCTGGATCTGGCGGAGCACGGCATGGCAAGAGAAGATGCCTACCGGCTGGTGCAGAAGCATGCGATGCGCGCCTGGAAGGAAGATTTGAACTTCCGCGAACTGGTCATGCACGATCCCGAGATAACGTCGCGTGTTCCGCCAAAGCAGATCGAGCAGGCCTTCTCCATCGAACGGCAATTGAGAAATGTGAACAAGATCTTTGCCAGGGTGTTCGGGGAATAGGGCCCCGGATTTTTCCGCGATTTTGAATGCGGTTTCAGCCCTACTTCCGCATGGCAGTCTCAGGCCCGGCGGGAGGATTTTCCGCGGTTTGAGGCTGGTTCTGAA
>JBLMYN010000560.1:0-14400 GCA_050258305.1 Actinomycetota bacterium | reverse complement strand
GCCGTTCTCGGCCCCAGCGGTGATCATCGCATTCGTCCCTATGCGCTGGCTGGCGGAGGAGCGTTGTTTTTCCGCCCCACCAACAGCGCGCTGAATACGCTTTTCGGTGTTGGCAACACTCTGGGAGTCAGCGTCAACCAGACCAGGCCGACGTTTCTTTACGGAGGGGGCGTTGATATCGGCCTCACGCGTTATATGGCCCTGCGTGCGGAATATCGCGGCCTCGTATTCAGGGCCCCAGGGTTTGATATTCCCGGCTTGTCCGGTGTTCCCATTCTGGGCAGCCTTGCTTCCAATAACTTCACGCACATGGCACAACCCGCCGTGGGTCTGGTTTGGAGATTCTAGCTGCAGGGAGCGACGGCCGGGCTGACGGTGTAGAAAATCGATCAGGGAGTCGGATGGGAGCATGAACTCACAGGCATGTCCTTTTGGGCATGCCTGTGACTTTTAAATGACAGCCGCCGCCGGGGAAAGCTGCTGATTTTGATGGCGCAAATTTGACTTATCAGCAGTAAGTGCCGGAGAATAAAGCAGCTTGACTGGCCGGCCCCTGTGGTGTCGGCCACGAATCTCCCTTGGTGGCGCGCGGCTCGAATACGCGCCAGCATTAAGGAAGCCTTTATGGCCAGGATCCTCTGCGTTGATGACGAACCCCACGTGGTGACATTGAAGTGTGCCATTTTGGAAGCGGCCGGGCACACTGTCACCGCTTCAACGTCCGCTCGCGATGCCATGGAGAAGCTTCAGAACAACACTTATGACGCTGTGGTTACGGACTGGCGTCTGGGCGATGCCAATGGCCGCGCGGTGGTGCAGGCAGCCAAGAACAATAGCAGCATGCCCGTAGTTGTTGTATCCGGCTATGTCGCGGAGGCCTTTCAGGCCGCCGAGCCTCTGGCGGATCTCTATCTGGAAAAGCCCGTTAATCCTGAGGAACTGGTGACGATCGTCAACGAGTTGCTGAAGAGCAGCGAGCGGCCGGCTCCTCGCTAGCCAGGCTGGCTGCACCCTCCCTCGATTTTTGAGATCCGTGGATTACAGCCGCCCCGGCTGGGCAGAGTGCTGACTTTCCGGATGCTTCAGACCGGTCGTTCTTCTCATTCATTCATCAAAAGTGCAGCGATCCAGGCTTGAAAGTCTTTCACGCACCCGATTGGCAAAGAGAAAAGCACAGCCGCAGACGGCTGTGCTTTGAAAGTTGTCGATGATTCAGGAATACAAGAATCGCTCTATCGGCTCGGGTTTGCTGCCGCCACAGAAGTCGCAGCCGCCTCGGCCAGGATGCGATGGTGGATCGTAAATAAGGCAAGCTCCAGCCGGTCTGAAACCCCGATCTTGTCGTAGACGTTGCGCAGGTAATTCTTGATCACCTGCTCGGTTGTGCCAAGTTGCGAGGCGATCTCCTTGTTCTTGTAGCCCTGCACGATAAGCGCGACAATTTTCAATTCCTTCGCGGTCAGCCGGTCACGCACGCGAGCGCCAACCAGGTCATTCTCCGCCGTTTCCTTGCTCTCTTGCGTGTCCTGGATCCAGCTCTCCCCCTTGCTGACCTTGCGCACGCATTGCACCAGCGATTCACCGCTTACATTGCGGTAGATAACGCCGTTGACGCCGTTGGCGAGATAGTGCCGTGAATCCTGTCCTGTTTCGGCAATGGCGACCAGCCGAGTCTTGAATTTTCTGGCTGTTTCCACCACGTCCGGCAGGCTGGGGTTGATCTCGACGCCGAAGATCATCACGGTGGCGTGGAACTTTTCCAGCGCCATCATCATCTTCTCGTTGTTCTCGGCCTGGGCCACGATGCGCAAATCGTCTTCCACTGCCAGAACCTTGGCCGCCCCCGTGCGGAAGATAGCCTGGTTATCCGCCAATATGATCTTCAGCATTTATTTGCGTCCCTTTTCTTTGCGAATGAATTTGTACTGGTCGATGACGCAGGCAATCCCGTTTTTCTTCTTCTTGCGGCTGGAATTCGCAGCGGCCGCCTGAGAACCTTCCTTTCGCACCACCCGCCCCGAGCAGCGCACTTCCACGTCGCCCGGCGTGCCCAGAACCTGGGCCGGCAACGTGATATCAAACTCAATCGACGATCCCACGGTGAGGTCAAGATCGGCCATGATGTACACGCCTGCGGCGCTCATATTCGCAGTCGTGCCGCCCTCGTCGCCCTTTTTCCCGTGGATCTTGATCGGCAGTTCGAGCGGGAATCTCTTACCTGTCCTGGCTTCTTCTGACATTTTCCTCCTCACAGACGCCCCGGAGCCTGAAACAAACGCAATTTTGGATGATAGAGAAGAACGAATCAGGTTTATATCATGAAACTGTGCAGGCGCACAGATCATTCATCTACTTAGGTAACGCAGAGGGAAATAGCTGAGACAGAACCGGCACTCCCGGAAGCGGGCCGTCAATCCATCGGGGCGCCTGTATCCGCAGCAAAAGAGAGGCGGTTTAACCCTGGAGATGTGCCTAACTGATCAACAGAAAACAAGTTAGCTAATCGGCGGTGAACACCCCCATCACGGCATACCCTGCTAACAGGCCCAGGATTCCAACGGCTGCGGATGCGCTCCACAGGTGCTCGCGCAGATTGCGCTTGACGTCCAGACGCTCCCTTACGCTCTGGCGAAGCTCCGCCACCGTATTATGGAGATGCCGCCGCTGCTCCGCTGCCCGCTTTTCGAGCACATCAACAGGAATTCCCTTCGTCATGCTGTCCTCGCTTCATTCTGGATCCATACCTGATCCTGTTTGAGCACTTCCATGGTGCGCTGCGGCGCCACACCGACTGAGGAAAGCTCGCTATAAGCGAACCATCCCAGAGCAAGACCCAGAAGCAAATACGCCACGCCTACGATCAAGGCTCCAAAAAGCCATGCATACGGGCTCGGCTGGAATATCCCCGCCAGCAGAGCCACAATCGCGAACGTAAGCACAATCCATGCGGCGAGAAGAAGAGCAAGGGCGCCCAGCAGCACGGGGACGGCATATTTCCAGGCGCGCAACTTTTCCGCGACTTCCGACCGGAGAATCGCGATGCGCGTCTGAATGAATTCCTTCAGTTCCTGTTTCGTTTCAGAGACAACTGTGCCAATTGACTTTTCGTTATGCACGACCTGCCCTCCAGATTCTAAGTCCCGCGCCAATCACCACGCCAAGGACACCCACGCCGATCACCACCTGGGCGGGCCTGTCTTTGGAAACTTCTCTGGCGCGCAGACGGGCGCGATAAATTCCATTTCTTGCCTGGCGGCGCCATTCCAGTGCGCGCTCGCTGACCATGCGGCCCCATCTCTCACTCCGTGCCGCTGCTTCGTCGCGGACCTGCTCCATCCGCGCGGTGGCGATGTCCGTCACCTTGGCTCTGTTCGCGCCGGCAAGGTCTTTCATTCGCTGCCGGGCGCGGCGCAAGACTAAAACAGCCTGTCCCGCCGCGGATCCCAACTGAGCGCCATACTCCTCCAGCGGTGAAGATTCAGTTTCCTGCGGCAGAAGACGATCCTGCTCCTGCGCACGTTTCGGCCCCGATCGATAGGTATCGAAGCGGGGGACGTCTGAGCTGCGATGAAGTGGCTCGGCCATAGAAAATGCCTCCGTCAAATTCCGTAAACCAGAATTAGGGACACTTATTAAGATGTCGATTCTTGGCAAGGCGTTTGAAGACCAGAGAGGAAAGCGAGACCTGCGGACCTTAGAAAGCTCCGCCGCCGCCGCCCCCGAAACCGCCACCGGAGAAGCCGCCACCGCTCGAAAACCCGCCACTACTCCAGCCGGAAGAACCGGCGCTGGCCCGTGGCGCGGAGACGAATGCGGAAGTCGCCTGCTGAGACATCACGCCCAGGCTGTTCACGAAGTAGAACGTGCTGAACGTGGTCCAGTCGCCCTGATACCAGGTGGGAGGGTTCTGGATGATCCCTTCAAAAGCCCTGGCCCAGCGATGCTCCACACCCAGGGCCATGGCATAGGGAAGGTATTTTTCGAAGGTATCAGGAGGCATGCGCTTCAGCCGGTCCGCATCCACCCGGTTCATAAATTCCTGAAAGCCAAGCACCTGCACCCGGGTGCGTGCTCCTTTGAGGCTGGTGGCAGTGAGCTGGCGGCCAAAGAGAATGACGATGAGAAACGCAATGATGCCGCACACCACCAAAGGCCCGACGGAGTTCGTGAAGTCAGCAATCCCCAGCACCTGAGCTGCGATATACGGAATCGCGACCGCCAGCGCTCCCAGAACCAGGTACTGGCTCGCGGAATCGGGATCCACGGAGTACATGCCCTTGGCCTTGAGCGCCGTAATGATTCCTGATTTGATCAGCGGCAGCACGGTGTAGAAATGGTTACGCAGGTCGGAAAGCCGGGTTGTGGTTCCGCCTCCAGAGAAGATCTTCTCCAGCATGGCGCGTTCATAGTCGTTCAGATCAGTCCAGGCGTTGCGGTCTTTCAGAAGCTGGAACTCATAATCCTTGGTGGTGAACAGCAAACCCTTGTGCGGCGCTTCCACAATTTTGAAGTAGCCGCGCACGGCCAGATCCACCAGAATGGCAGTGATGTCACGTGGATCAACGCTGTCATCCAGCAGCGTGCCCGCTTCGGCGGGGCGCATTCCCTCCGGCGGCTCATACATTGGAGCAACGGAGATGCCTGCGTTGGGGTCGCGGCCTTTGTACCACCACAGCCCAAACATCACGGCAAACGCCCAGAGCGGCAGGCTGAGAATAGGATTGCTGCGTATAAACCTGCCCAGCCGGGCCATTGTGCTGGGGGCATGCAGGATACCTTCGGGAATGTAGACGTCCACGGTAAGTCCGCCACGTGCGGGCAGAGGGCCGGTGCTTTCCGCGGTCACCACGGCCTTGTCTACTGAAACTCGCGCCGGCTCCTGGGATCCGTAAACTCCCATGTAGGCCTGGGCGCGCAGGCTGCCGGCGGCACTCTCAGGAAAATACAGAGTTGCTGAAGCAGACTCGATGGGCACGAGCCAGTCATTGCCGGTAACGTTCCAGTAGAACTCTGAATATTGGGGAAAGAACTTGGTCGCATCGCTGACCGAATAGTCGATGTTGACGGTGCGTGTGGAGTCGCTTGCGCCGGGAACGTAGATTTTCAGCCTCAGAAACCCGCGGCTCCGGCTTTTCTCGAATTTGAGCGGCGATCCGTTTTCATCCGTGACCTGGTTCACCTTGACGAACAGAGAATAGTTGCTGCCCTTCGGTCCCGGGTATTCGACGGGGATGTCGCGGTACACGCCCTGGAACTGACCGCTGAAAACGAAGGTGATCTGTTCAGTGATATCTGCCGCCCCGTCCGGCTCGACGTGGATGGTGCTGTTGAATTGCGATACGTGATAGGCGCGCGCCCATGCAGGCGCAGCCCCGGCCAGCATCACCAGAAACAGGCAGATCATGGCGGGGCGCAGGCATCGCGATAGACGCGCTGTAAGTTTCTTGCTCATCCCCTTTAGAATTTCACTTGCACGTTTTCGCGATCAGCCGGCGTTTCCATCTCGAAGAACTCCCGCGTGTGGAAACCGAACATCCCAGCCATCATATTGGTCGGAAAGGACTGAACGCGGGTATTGAAATCCCGCACCACAGCGTTGTAGTAGCGGCGTGCATTCTGGATGTTGTCTTCAATGGAGTTGAGCGACGCCTGCAAGCTGGTGAACTGCTCTGACGCCCGGAGTTGAGGATAATTCTCGGCCACTGCAAACAGGCTCTTCAAGGCGCCCGAAAGCTGGCCTTCCGCCTGCGCCTTGTCGGCAGGCGTGGTGGCCTGCATGGCCTGCGAGCGGAACTTCGCAATGTTCTCGAAGGTGCCTTTTTCGTGGGCGGCGTAGCCTTTTACTGTTTCCACGAGATTGGGGATAAGGTCGTGGCGGCGCTTCAGTTGAACATCAATATCAGACCATGCCGAATCGGCCCGCACCCGGAGCTGCACCAGGCTGTTGTACATGCCCGCCAGAATGAGCACCGCACCACCTACGAGCACCAGAATGACAATAAGGCCCGTCATTTTTCCTCCGCGTTCAAATGGTTGAAATGTGGAGCTTTGTGCGGAAGGTATCACAAGCAAAGAAGGACGCGCAAATACCAGAGAATATCCACTGACCGATCTCGACACTGATCTTCCAGGAAAATGAACAATATCGCATTGCGACGCTTTCGCCGCGAATACTGTACTTGTGCCCAGAATTTTCGGGTCTCTTCGTACAGGACGTTAAGTTGTACTGCAGTACGATGAAGTGCTATTGCGATGTTCCAGTTTTTGCAGCGTGGATATGGAAAACAGGATAAATCCTGTCCCGGCAAATACTGTTATATGTAACAACTTGAAAATAAACATATTAATTGCGTATGAAGTGGCAGTTGCTGTGCATACCACCACAACAGCTCGCAGATTGCTGCTGATCATTGGGGCTCGGACAGCAGCTCACGTATTTGACGACTTCTTCTTAGGAGAATAGGATGTCAGGTCTTGATGACCCGAGCTGTTGCCCTGCCAACGCTGCCAAAAAGAGCGCGGGACAACAAACCACTCATTTTTATCTGAACGCAACCCACAGAAAGCCGGAGGGCGCTGAATGAAACCGCAGAGGTTATTGCTTTTCCTTATCTGTTTGCTAGCTCTCAGTACACTCACGATCCTGCCCGTCTGGGCGCAGACCATATCTACCGGCAGTATTCAGGGAACCATCACTGACCCGAACGGCGCGGTGATTCCCAACGCTGCGGTAACCATCACCAACAAGGGAACGGGGCAGGCTCTCAAGGTCACCAGCTCCGGCTCAGGGACATACACATCCGGTCCCCTCGTGCCTGGAAATTATGAGGTCAAAGTCGAGGCCCAGGGCTTCCAGACGCAGGTCACACAGATTCCGGTTCAGGTGGGTGTGACAGCCAACGGAAATGCCAAGCTGACAGTCGGAAAGGCAACAGAAGTGGTGGAAGTGACCAGCACAGGAATTGCCATCAACACAGAGCAGCCGACCGTACAGGGCGTACTTACCACCCAGCAGATCGAAAACCTGCCCATCAACGGACGCAACTTCCTTGATCTGGCGCAGCTTGAGCCTGGCGTGCAAATCCAGGACGGCGGCAATTTCGATCCCACGAAAAACGGATTTTCGTCTATTTCTTTCGGCGGGCGTTTCGGCCGCACGGCGCGCATTGAGGTCGATGGTATCGACATCAGCGACGAAACCGTAGGCACCACAACGCAAAACCTGCCAGCCAGCTCAATCCAGGAATTTCAGGTCAGCCAGTCCTCACTCGACCTCTCTACGGAATTGACGTCCTCGGGCGCTGTGAACGTGGTCACCCGCTCCGGCTCGAACAAGTGGCACGGCGAGGGCTTTTACCTGTTCCGTGATGCCTCGGCCGCGGCCAACATTTCCAATACCCAGTTGCCTTTCCAGCGCAATAATTTTGGCGGCAACATTGGTGGATACCTGATTAAGGACAAGCTGTTCTTCTTTGCTGATGCCGAAAGGTTGAAACAGGACCTGCAAAATCCCGTGGCCACTCAGGGAGCACTGTCGGGCCTGACCGGCGCCTTCAACTCGCCTTTCCGCGAAACCATGGGCATGGCCAAGTTGAACTGGAAGATCAGCGACAACATGAGCATGTTCTATCGGTTCTCCTATGAGCAGAACCACAGCATCAGGGGCTTCATTCAGAACAGCTACCAGCCGTTCCTGAACCAGAACAACACCCCAGCGCACGTGATCGGCTGGGATTACACGCAGGGAAGCTTCACGCACCAGGTGCGCTTTGGCTGGATGAAATTCCGTAACGGAATCGCGGATGCCACAACGAACCTGGCTGGCACCATCAACCCCGTGCCGGCGATCAGCCTTACAATCGGCGCGGATCCGTTCTGCCTGAGCGGCGGTGTTGATGCTTTTTGTTCCGGCCCCAACCTGCTGGCGCCGCAAAAGACTTTCCAGGAAAACACACAGATCAAGTACGACGGCAGCAAAGTGTGGGGGAACCACATCATCCGCTTCGGGTTCGGCTTTAACCACATCCAGGGCGGCGGGTTTGCCAAGTTCTTTGCTCTTGCGCCAACAGTAAACTCTGATCTGTCTGCCTTTGATCCAAACAATGCGCCATTCGCTGGCGGAGCGGCCAACCCGCTGAATTATCCCGTGGGGTTGGTGGTGATGGGCAACGGGCAGGGTTTCTCGTCTGAGAAAGCTGCTTTCGGCTTGCCGGGCGGCGGTCTGGGACCCGACAACCGCATCCAGTGGTACGTTGGCGACTCCTGGAAGTTCCGGCCGAACCTGACTTTCCTCTACGGGTTGCGCTACGTACATGACACAGGCCGTCTTGATGCCGACATTGCTCCGCCGGCTTGCAGCACGATCGATCAGACGGGAAATTTCCTTGATCCGGCAATCGCAGCCGCCGCATTGGCCCAATGTAAGACCAACATCCTGGATCTGTGGGGGGCCGGCCTCGGCAACCCGGTAAAGAATCCGGGCGGGAACTTTGGCCCGCAGGTGGGATTTGCGTGGTCACCAGGGAGCAGTTCCAAGACGGTAATCCGTGGCGGCGTCGGCCTGTACTACGAAAATTCAATCTACAACAACAACCTGTTTGACCGGCCGGGCCGGCTGCAGCAGGGATTGTTCCTGAACGAAGCTGTCCCATGTGTCCCGGGCGCTTCGCTGGGAGTCACCCTTCCCACGGGAGGCTTTATCGATACATCGGCTCTCTGCGGTCAGCCGATAGGCTCGGTTGCTACGCAACTCGCACAGGTGCAGCAGCAATACCAGGCGGCTGTGCTTCAGGCGGGACCAGCTTCAAACGGCGCATTTATCGGAAACACGCTGGCTGCGGGTGGAGGCGTCAACGGCATCAATTTGTTTGCTCCGGACTACAAGACGCCCCGGTCAGTGCAAATGAACATCGGATTCCAGCGCGAACTGGGCCGAGGCGTAGTGCTGAGCGCCGATTACATCCGCAACGTTGGCACGCACACATTGCTGGCGGTCGACGTCAACCATGTGGGTGATGTGCGCTTCTTCAACCAGGCGAATGCCCTGAATGCTATTAGTGCAACCACAGCAGGTTTCAACTGCCCCGGCGGAGCAAGCTCTGCTGCAATCGACTGCGCTATTGCGGCCGGAGCAAGCATCTCTGACTTCGCCAATAACGGCCTGGATTCCGGCACGAACTTCTGCGGCGGCGGACCTTGCCCCACCGCAGCTTTCCCCGGGCAAAATCCGATCCTCGGCGTCAACCAGATGTTGTTCCCGGCCGGCAGATCGGTTTACAACGGTTTTGATGCGTCGCTCAAAGCGAATGTGGCAAACCCGTTTAGAGGCGTAAAGAACCTCTATTGGCAGATTTCCTACTCGCTGTCGAAGTACGTGGCATCGGCGCTCGATTCCGATTTCGTGAACACTGCAATCGATAACAACAACCCGACCTTGGATTTGGGGCCGAATGGTCTGGATAGAACCCACCAGATATCCTTCGGCGGTACTTTTGACTTCCCCGGCTACATACGGTTTGGAATCGTAAGCCACGTCTACAGCCCACTGCCGGTTACCATGACTTTGCCCGCCGGTGGTCCTGGCGGGGCTGGTGGCATCTTCGTCAGCGACGTTACCGGAGACGGCTCGGGTGATGGCAGCGGCGTCTACTCCACCGGCGATATCGTTCCTGGTTCCCAAATCGGTTCCTTTGGCCGCGATATCAAGAGCGGCGACCTGGCCGCGTTCATTTCCAACTACAATGCCACGCAGGCCGGACAACTTACTCCCGCGGGACAGGTACTGGTTCAGAACGGTCTCTTTACACAGGCCCAACTGCAGGCTCTGGGTGGCGTACTGCCCACGCTGGACGCGCCCCCTGCCGGCAACGTTGGTCTGGGATGGCTGAAGACCTTTGACCTGAAGCTGAGCTACCCCAGGAAGATCGGGGAGACCTTCACCATTGAGCCGGGAATCTCCGTGTTCAATGCATTCAACAACGCCAACTTCGATCTTCCCGGAAATACGCTGAGCGGGTTCCTGAACTCGCCCGGCTCCGTGAATGAAACCACGAAGGCGGACAGAACCACTCGCGTCACACCCGGTTCCGGTGTGTTCGATCTGGGTGCTCCGCGCGTGATTGAGTTCGGCCTGAAACTATCGTTCTAGTTTCAGAAAGAATGTGCTTCCTTGGCCGCTGTCCTTTCAGGGACAGCGGCCTTTTTATTTCAGTTGTTCATTGCCATGTAAGCAACGGCGTGAGGTAACGCGCTTCGAGGCTCGAATTGCACGGCCCAAAGGCTGAAGAGGGCGTCCCGATGGGCGCTTTATTTTCTGGTTTTCTTTGTGGTTGTCTTTTCGGCGGCTTTGGCGGCTGCGCGTTGTGCCAGCGCGAACTCCACCACGCGCTGCATTTCCAACCCCGGAGCGGGTTTACCGGTCCAGGTTTCAAACTGGCGGGCGCCCTGCTGAACAAACATTTCCGCGCCCGGGATCACGTGCATGCCCTTGCTGCGCGCGATTTTCACCATCTTGGTTTCCGCCGGCACATAGACCATCTCGAAAAAGTATTTTGCCTTGAACTCATCTTCAGAGATGGGCAGCGGATCGCGATTTCCTTCCATGCCGACGGGCGTTGCATTGATGATCACGTCAAACTCCATCTTCTTCAGCATGGTGCGATTGATGGCTTTGGCTCTTGCCTGTTTGGCCAGCGTCTGCGCTGGCCCGGGGGTGCGATTGAGAATGTAAACTTCCGCGCCGCGTTCTTTCAGCCCAAAAACGGCCGCGCGCGCCGAGCCTCCCGCGCCCAGCACCAGGATCTTAGCTCCCTGCAGGCGTATGCGCGTCTCCAGCGGGCGCACCACGCCGGTGACATCCGTATTGAATCCGTAGAGCTTGCCGTCCTGCCCGCGAACCACCGTATTGCATGCGCCGATCTTCGTTGTGAGCGGATCGGTTTTGAACAGGTGCTTCAGGATCTCTTCCTTGTACGGCATGGTCACGCTGAGCCCGCTGATGGGAATGTCGCGCACACAGGCCAGCACGTCATCCATTGTCTTGGGATGCAGGGCGAGGTACAGCGCGTTCACGTTTTCGCGGCGGAACGCCGCGTTCAGCATGGCCGGTGAGAGCGAATGCGCTACCGGATCGCCCACCACGCCATAAACACGCGTCGCCGCGTCCACCTGATCGATGCGGTAGGTTTCGCGCAAGGTGCGCGCCGCAATCTGTCCCGCGCCTGTTTCTTCTCCCGGACTGGCGGACGCAAAGGTGAACTGGCTGCCCGCGCGCACGCACAGCAGGCGGCTGATCACGCCCTGCTCTCCCATGCAGAAGCCCACCAGCGAATGCTCATGGGAGTATTTCTCCAGGAACTTCATCAACACCACGTTGTCATAGAGCGAGTTCGCCGTGGTCACGATCTTGTAAAAGTCGCCGGGAAACTCCCGCATCTTGGCGAAGGTCTCTTCCAGCTTCTTTGTGCCGCGAAAATCGTGGAACGAAATGATCAGGTTCGCCGACTGCCGCAGGCGGTTGAAGTCCGTCGGCTTGAGCCGCACGGCCGTTTCCAGTTCGATATCCACCAGGTGGCAGCCCTGGTGGGCGGCTTTCACCAGCACATCGACTTCTGAGGCGATGGAACCGCGGAACCTGCCTCCGCTCGCCACCCTGCGGCAGGTGGCCACAATCAGCGCCTCGGGGTGGTACTCAATGAAGGTCTTGATTTTCTGCAACCCCGCGGCCGGCTTGGGCAGGTAGTCTAACCTGAACTCAACAAAGGGGTTTTCCCGCACCACGGCGTCCGCTTTCTGCACCAGATCTACCGGATTGGTGGTGGCAATGGCTACGCACACCCGCGGCAGGCGGGCGGGCAGGAAACGCGGTGCGACACTGGATCCAGTTGGATTCATTGCAAGTTATTGAAACCGCACAAAAGCCGCCATCATACGTACCGAAAATCACAGATGCAAGACCCGAATGCAAGCTGGAAAATGTACTTCTGTAATCAGGTGTATCTCCTGAGTTAACAAGAGTTTAGTTGAACTGGCAGGGAAAGCGGTGATATGTTCCACCGCGGACCCAAGTGTGCCCCCCAACATTCTGGCCCGTCCCACGCCCGTTGAAAGCGGTTTTGATACCCGCGTGTTCGCAGGAGGACTCATGATCAAATTGCGCGCATTGATTCTTATTTTCGCCGCCTGTGTTGCTGCGCAACAAGTGCAAGCTGCTCAGAAGCCGGCCCTGAATATCGGTAATACGCCCACTCCTGCGGACCTGTACTGCTCCGGCTTCATCACCACGCAACACGTCCCGAGCAGCCGTTTTGTCATGGCCGGATACAACAGCCCTGACCAGACCCGCTACGCCGGACCGGTGGACACAGTCTACATTCACGGCAAGGACCTCAAGGAAGGCGAGCGCTATGAAATCCTCCGCCACGTAAAGGACCCGAACCACTACGAGTTCTACAGCGGCCAGCGCGCCGCCATTCGCAATGCCGGCGAACCCTATTTCGAGCTCGGCTATGTGCGCATCATTGAAGTGCAAAACCAGACCGGGATCGCCAAGCCTGAACTGAGCTGCGCGGACATTGTCCCCGGCGATATCGCCATCCCGTTTGAGGAGCGCGAGGCGCCGCCCTTCCGCTCCGTCAACTTGAGCCGCTTTGCTCCGCCCAACGGCAAGACCCAGGGCCGCATCATCATGGCCAATGACTTTGATTCCTTCGTCGGCACCAAGTACAAGGTGTACCTGAATATCGGCTCGAACAAAGGCATCAAAGTCGGCGATTACCTGCGCGCTACCCGCACCTATTCTCACACTTACCATGATCCTGAAGCCGGTGTGGCGCTGAAGGCCAGCGCCGTGGAAGACACGCAGGCGGACTCGTACCACATCTCCGGCGGCGAAATTGCCAGCCTGCCGCGCCGCACGCTGGGTGACATGGTGGTGCTCACCGTTCACAAAAAGAGCGCCACCGCCATGGTAATGACCGCGCTCGAAGATATTCGCGTGGGTGACACCGTCGAACTCATGGACGTGAGCGAGGCCCCTGAAGTCAAGCCTGTGCTGCCCGCGTCGGTCAGCCCGCCGCCCGCCGCCGAGCCCGCGGCCATGAATCCGCCCACCATTTCCTGCACCGCCTCGCCGAGCACCGTGCGCGTGGGCGAAACTGCGGGCATCAGTTGCGATGCCAGAAGCCCGGACAACCGGCCCATTTCCATCGCCTTTGTCTCCAATGGCGGCAAGCTTTCCGCCAACCGCAACCAGGCTACGCTCGATACCACTGACGCCGGCCCGGGACCCATCTCCGTGCGCGCCACCGCATTTGACGATCGCCAGCTCAGCGCCGTGGCCGTCACCACCGTCAACGTGGAAGCTCCCACGCCGCCCGCGCCTACCACGCAGAAGCTCACGACTCTTGAATTCAAGCCCAACAGCGCGTACGTCAATAACCGCTCCAAGGCGATTCTCGATGACGTTGCGCTCAAGATGCAGCAGGACCCGACCAGCACCATTGTGCTGTCCGGGAACACTGAAGATCCCGAGCCGTCGCGCCTGGCCACGCAGCGCGCCGACAACGCCAAAACGTACCTCACCAAATCCAAGGGTATTGACGGCCAGCGCATCAAGACCCAGGCGGGCGCCGGCATGGGCCGCACCGTGGACATCACTGCCGTGCCGGCAGGCGCTACCATTCCGCCGGCCACTCCGGCCGGCCAGGAGCCGCCCAAAGACCAGACGCAGCCGCAACAACCGCAGCCGCCGCCTCAGGACCAGGCGCAGCCGCAACCGCAGCCGCCGCTGGAGTAGCGGCCGCGGCGCGATCCACAGACATCCATCATCCATCATTCCATGCACCGGCCCCGTTGCCGGTGCATTTTCTTTCGGCGCTGTCGTTTGGCTTCGCGGGGTGGAGCAGGCCTTCAGGCCTGCGGTAAACCTGCTATGATTCTGCGGCTTTAGCCGCTGAGGTCCCTTCAGGAGCATTCCCCACAGAGGAACACAGCTCAGTCTACATATTTTCTTACCTTACCACTTCCCTTGCTCGAGTCGGTGGCACTGACCGGAGCCCAGGCGCCGGAGGCGCGACATGAGTTAGCCCACACGCGAAGGTGTGGGCATGCTGGCAAGATTCAGGGAGCCCCGGCGGGGCGGCACAAGTTTCATGACTCCCGTGAAGATTCACGCCGGCAGAATCCGGTAAAGCGATTCCTGGCCAGTTTCGCGAAAGATAGAAGACTATCCCTAGAGCTCCGCACATCCATCATTCAGGTCCGGCCTGGACCGGGCCCCGGGTACCTCAGCGGCTGAAGCCGGTTTCTTCTGTGGCTTTTAGCGCAGACCTGAAGGTCTGCTCCACCCCGCAGTGTGCTTTGTTCGGATGTACGCCAATTGCCAAAAAATTCAGCGGCTCC
>JBLMYN010000559.1:0-6641 GCA_050258305.1 Actinomycetota bacterium | reverse complement strand
ACCAAAAACCTCCGGGAAGGGAAAACCCAGTCTCTCGGTGGAGACGGTCTCGTGTTCCCAAAATCAGCTTGACAGGGCCGACCTCCTCATAGATGGGCTAAGTTATTTCGCGCCTGACGGCGCTCGGGCATCGTGCGTGACAGACCTTCGCGGCTCCCGGTTGCATTTTCGAATATCAGGACAGAGGAACTCACGAATTCGCCGCGATCGCTCTTACTGCGCATCGGCCATCGTCACCATGCTCTACGCCCCCGTGTCATCTCGACCGACGACGAAGGAGCTTGCGACCGAGTCGGAGTGGAGAGATCCCGAGAATCTTTCCTCTGCGATGCTGATGCAAGGCATTCTCTCCAGACTGCCGGCGTCTGGTGTATTACGAGAGCTATCAGGCCGTGCAGGTGGCCATTGCGCGGGAGAAGCAGATCAAGTGCTGACGGCGGGAAAGGAAGATCAACCTCATTGAGAAGCTCAATCCACGCTGGCAGGACCTGGCCGAAAAATGGGGCCGGGAAATGCGGTTTCGCGCGACAGAGCCTGGGGAGAATTCCCTGAAGCAGTCTTGTCACTACTCTCATCCTCGGGATCTCTCCACTCCTCCTCAGTAGCGCCCGCTCCTTCGGAGTCGGTCGAGATGACACGAATTGGAGTGCGTGAAAGATGTTCCGAGCTTAGGCGGGTGGCAGGCTCCGGGCCGGTTTTTCTGTGATCGGAATGATGTTGGGCTGTCCATTGCGCAGGCTGCGGCAATTCGAGCGTTGACTTGTCTGGCAAACCGGACCGCAGTTTTTCGTTGCGGTTCCGTTATTGCAATCAGCTATTTTCCGCGGGCTCTGATATTGACGGCGTCAGCGCGCAGCTTTTCCAGGCGGCGCCAGTGCTGCTTGACCTGTTCGCGTCCGGTTCCGGTCAGCGAGAGCAGCGTTTGCGGCCTCTTGCCTACAAAGTGCTTCACAACGGTCACCAGTCCGGCGCTTTCCAGCCTGGCCAGATGCGCCGAGAGATTGCCGTTCGTCAGGCCGGTCACCCGCAGCAGGTAGGTAAAGTCCGCCTGCTCGCAGGCCGAAAGCACGGTCAGGATGGCCAGCCGCGCCGGCTCGTGAATGATCCGGTCAAGATCGTCAATTTGCTTCTGCAGATCAGGCATGGCTCTCCTCAACCGGCAGCGAGGGGAGATTACGCCGGAAAATCAGGCGGTCGATCATTCCACATAAGAGAAATGCAATTCCGGGGAAGATGAAACCCCAGCCATGCCAGAACCACTGAACCGGCACGACGTGGAAGGCAGGAAGAAAGGCAACAGCCGCAAGCAGCAGCCCGAAGCCGGCATAGTGCCTCCAGGGGAACCCGGGAAGCAGGCCGGCCAGAAAGAGCAGAAGCCCTCCGCCGAGCAGTGAAGGATCCAGGGGCACTCCAAGATTCTTGAAATCCGGTCCGCCGAGAACAATCAGCACCACATAGAGCACAACCAGTCCGGTAGCACCCAACGCCCTGCGCGCATCCAGTGGGGCGGTCTTCACCACGCCAAATTTGCGCATATAGAAGCGCTGGGCGAAAAAACAGGCCGCGACGAGGAGTGCTATACCCGGCAGGAAAAGCCAGCCGAAAATCAATGCGGCAGCCCGTTCTCTCCAGATCAACTCACTGGCGCCGGCCACCAGGTAGAGCAGGCCGGCCAGGGCGATGGGGTATCCCTGTAAGAAGTTGAAGTTGCGGGTGAGAAACTGCAGGCGTTCGAGATCGTTCTTCATTTCTGTTACCTTTCAGATTAGTTTGTAATACAAACTAATCTGTATGTCAAGAAAGTTATCCACGCCGCACGCCGGGGCTCGCTTCCTTCTCGCTCGCTTTCCCACCGCTCACCAGGTCGGCTACCATATGCCGTCGCTCCAGCGACTGAGGCGTGCAGAGCCCGCGCTCCAGGTTTTTGAGGCCGGCTTCAATGCTGTGAGTACGCCGGCGAATGTGGCTTTGCGGGCATGCAGGAGGATAACCAATGAGCAAAGGCCGCATGGAAGCCTTCAGTGACGCAGTGCTGGCCGTGATCATTACCATCATGGTGCTGGAATTGAAGACGCCGCATGGAACCAGCCTGGCGGCCCTGAAACCGGTCATTCCCGTCCTGCTGAGTTACGTGCTGAGTTTTGTTTACGTGGGGATCTACTGGAACAACCATCACCACCTGCTGCACGCAATCCAGCGCGTGAACGGCGCCACGCTATGGGCCAACCTGCACCTTATGTTCTGGATCTCGCTCATTCCGTTCACTACGGCCTGGGTGGGAGAGAACCACCTCGCACCCTGGCCGGTGGCGGTGTACGGCGTGGTGCTGATGCTGGCGGGGATGGCGTATTACATCCTGGCAAGGGTCCTGATCAGGCTGCATGGTCGCGGTTCAACGCTGGCCACGTCTATTGGACGCGACCGGAAGGGCCAACTCTCAATCCTGATTTATGCCGCGGCCATTCCACTCGCCTTCGTGCAGCCATGGATTGCCACCGCGGGTTACGTGGTGGTTGCCATCATCTGGCTGGTTCCTGACCGGCGCATCGAAAGGAAGATTGCCGAGTGAACCGGCAATAAAAACCGTTGCGTGGTTCTCGTGTAAGCCGGTCATGCGCTCGAACCCGTCGTGACCAGGATTCCGGCTCAGGCTCCTACCCTGTTGTAAACATCGTCAAACGAGCTACAATGCACGTCGCTGCTTTTGCTTTTCTGGAGTGTTCCTTCATGTCGCGATTGCTTCATTCTCTGCTGGTCTTCGTATTGTTCGCCACCTGCCTGTGCCCGTCACTGTTCGCCCAGAATAACGGCGCGAACGGCGATGCCATGGGTGTTTACTCTGACATTGGTCATCCCAGAAGACAGGACTCGGAGTTTGACAGGAATTACTCCAATCCATTTCCCGGGCAGCCGGCGTGCCTGCACTGGCCGATGAACGCCCTGGTCACTTCCGCCGCCAAGAAGGACAGCAATGACAAGGTGCCCGGCAAGGCGCGCAAGGAATTTGACAAGGGTTGCGCCGCGACGCGCAAGAAGTCGCCCGATGACGCGATCAAGCATCTGGGCATGGCGGTGAAAGCCGATCCGTCCTTTGCGGAAGCCTGGGTGGTGCTGGGACAAACGCAAAAGGAGGCCGGCAAGCTCACGGACGCTGAGCAATCCTGCGCGCAAGGGCGCCAGGCCGACGCGAACTACCTGCCCGCTTATCTCTGCCTTGCCGATCTGGCGGCCCGCCAGCAAAAGTGGGACCAGGTGGCCGACTTGACCAACCATGTTATCGACGCGCACCCGGCAAAAGCGCCGTCCGCTTTCTATTACAACAGCCTGGCAAACTTTCATCTGAACCAACTGGATGCGGCGGAAAAGAGCGGCCTGACCGCCAGCGAGCAGGGCAATGACGCGCTGAAGGGGCAGGTGTATCTGCTGCTGGCCAAAATTGATGAAGCCAAAGGCGACCGCGCTGCAGAAGCCGATCATCTGGGCAAATTCCTGAAACTTGCGCCTCATGATCCCAATGCCCCCGCCGTGCGCCGTGTCCTTGATCAGATCAAGGCTGCGGCCCCGGTCTCAAGCAAGTAGGGCCGTAACCCGCCGGCAAGGCGTGTTCTGATCAGCGCGAACCATGTTCACTTTGGGTGAGTTTGCGCCGGGACGCGCTCTCCTGCTCCAATATTGGCCATGCGTCTCGACTCGAACACCATTTTGATTACCGGCGGCGCTTCCGGCATCGGCCTGGCGCTTGCAGAACGATTTCTCCGCTCCGGCAGCAACGTCATCATCTGCGGACGGCGCGCCCAGAAACTTGAAGAGGCCCGCAAGCTTCATCCTGCGCTGCACACACGCGTCTGCGATCTCGCCGAGCCCTCCGCCCGCGTTGCTCTCTTCGAGTGGGCCACGCGCGAATTTCCGGGACTCAACGTCCTGATCAACAACGCCGGCATTCAGCGCCGCGACTTCAACATGGCTCAGCCGCAGCCGGAACCATGGCAGCGCACGCATGAGGAGCTGGCCATCAACCTGGAAGCGCCCATCCACCTTGCCGAACTTTTTGTCCCACACCTGCAACAGCAGGCCGAGCCGGCCATCGTCAACGTGACCAGCGGCCTCGCGTTTGTCCCTATTGCCGCCATGCCGCTTTACTGCGCCAGCAAAGCCGCGCTGCGCTCGTTCACGCTTTCATTGCGCCGGCAGCTCGCACCTGCGGGAATCAAAGTCATCGAGATCATTCCTCCCGCGGTGGATACTGATCTCGGCGGCCCCGGCCTGCATACGTTTGGCGTTCCGCTCAACGAATTTGCCGATGATGCCTTCGCCTGGCTCGGCCAGGGTGAACTGGAAATTGCCTACGGCTTTGCCCGGCAGTCCAGCCGCGCCTCGCGCGCCGAACTCGACCAGATGTTTGAGCGGATGAACCAGCGCTGATTTTTCTCTGAAGCTCTCAGGCGGCCGAGCTTGAATCGCCTGCCGGACCGCGGTCAAGAAGCAGGCGTATGCGGCGGCCGAGTTCGGGGAACTCAAAGGGCTTGTCCATGATTTCGAGTGATTGGTCCACGGTGGTCCAATCAGTGAAGCCCGACATGAACAGCGCTCTGATTGCGGGACGGTCGCGGCGAATTTCATCTACCGCCGAATCGCCCCGCATACCGGGCATCAGAACATCGCTGAGCACAAGATCAATCTGGCCGCGATAGGTCCGGGCGAGACGGATAGCTTCGGCGCCGTCGGCTGCTTCCAGCACGCGGTAGCCCAGGCCTTCAAGATAAGTTCGTGTCATGGCGCGGATGCCGGCCTCGTCCTCAGCGATCAGGATGGTTTCATGCCCACGGGGCGCGATTGTCTCAACGGGGAGGGAAGGCCGGGTTCCGGGAGCCATATCAGTCTCCGGCAGGTACACGACAAAGCTCGCGCCCTGGCCCGGCTGGCTGGAGATCTTGATCTGGCCTCCAGCGCGCTGCACAATTCCGTACACCGTGGCCAGGCCAAGCCCGGTTCCCCGGCCCTGCTCCTTGGTGGTAAAAAACGGTTCAAAAATGCGCGCCTGCACTTCCGGAGTCATGCCGTGTCCGGTATCGGTGATCCTGAGAACCGCACAGGGTTTGAGCAACTGGTCGGACTTATCATCAAAGGCAAGGGTCCCGCTGCTGGTAGTGATGGAAAGAACTCCGCCGCCCGGCATTGCATCCTGGGCATTCAGCGAAAGGTTCAAAATGATGAGTTCCACCTGGTGCACATCGATAAAGACCTGAAGGGGTTCAGGGCAGAGGGAGATCTCCAGGCGGACTACATCTGAGATAAGCCGGCGCAGCATGCCTTCCATATCGAGCACGACCTTATTCAGTTCGGCCACCTGGGGCGCGGCCTGGTCCTTGCGGCTGAAGGCAAGCAACTGCCGCGTGAGCGACGCGCCACGCCTGGTAGTGGCCAGAACCTGCTCACAGATACTCTTGTGCGCAGCAGCCAGGGAAGGATCGCGGATGACCTGGTCGAGGTAGCCCGACATGATCATGAGGAGATTGTTGAAGTCATGCGCCATGCCGCCGGCCAGCCGGCCCAGCGCTTCCATCTTTTGCGATTGACGCAGTTCCTCCTCCAGCTTCCTGGACAGGGTGACGTCGCGAAAACTCCAGACGCGGCCGACCACGCGGTCCTGGATACGCTGAGGCTGCGAGTAGCGTTCGAAGGTGCGGCCATCCCTGAGATGGATCACGTCAAAGCTGGTAGCTTCAGGGTGCGAGTACAGCTCCTGTACGCGGCGCAAAAAATCGTTGCTGTTCTCCAGTTGCGGCAGGGCCAGAGAGAGCAACTCTGAGTCGTCTTTGCCCACCCCCTCTGTCTGGCCCATGCCCCATAACTCCAGGAAGCGCGAGTTGCAACTGCTCACTTTGCCTTCGTTTGAAACTACCAGGAGGCCGTCTGCTGTAGCGTCCAGCGCTGCGTTGAGCAGAGAGATTGCTTTCTGTAATTCCTGCTCGGTCTGCAGACGGGACTGGTTCTCAATGCGAAGTTCCGCATGGCGCCTGGCCAGCTCAGTGATGCGCTCCTCCACGGGCCTGGTGAGATCGATGTTGGCCAGACGCACGGCTTCTTCGATATCCGCGCGATAGCGGATGTCGTGCGCGGTAAGGATCACGCCCGCGATCTCCGGGTTCGTCAGCTGATTATTGGCAATGACTTCAAAGGAAATCCATGTTTGCTGCGCATCGCGGGCGCGGAGCACCACCGGGACGCACTCGCCTTCCTGCTTGAGCACCTGCGCAAACCGGGCGGCCGCGCGCGGGGCATCCTCAGGGTGGACGAAGTCAAGAATCTTGTGCCCGAGTACATCTCCGACTTTGAAACCAAGAAGGGTTTCGACCCGTGGATTCACGAACCGCAGAATGCCATCGGCATCAGTCACGGCAACCACATCAGGAAGGTTGCCAACGAGGGTTTGAAACAACTTATCCCGGAGCACGGCGCACAACCTGGGATGCTACATCCCCGAACTTCTACAGCATACATGAAACCTCAGTGCCCGGCAGTGACCGGACGGTGCCTCTGCATTCCTTCCCGCTTCACTCCTCTCACCATGTGTCTGGGCCGCGAACTCCCGTTTACAATATGCTCCCATGAGCACAGTCCTTGTCACCGGCGGTTCGGGG
>JBLMYN010000558.1:0-2546 GCA_050258305.1 Actinomycetota bacterium | reverse complement strand
TGATCCCAACTTCCCGCAGGAAGCGGGCGTCAGAACCAGGGTGGAAGGCATGACGACGGACTGGACACGTCCGGTCGATGTCTCCGCCGTCGATTACGATTGCAACGGCAACGTCACGTTCCGCGAGCCTTCCTGGGTGGCGAACTTCCCGGTCGAGCCCGGACCGCCGAACATTGGTAAACGCGGCCGTTGGCGCGTACGTTTCCCGCAGGGCGGCAACTTCATGCCACCCACGCAGAACATCGGCGCCCGCATCAGCGGCGCGCTGCTGGGCAAGAACAAGAGCGGACTGGATACCGCCGAATACCAGTTGCCTACGGGTGAGTTCATCTACCCTGAGCTTCTGGATCCGGGCAATCCTCCGGTGCCGTTCAACTTCAATGACTTTCAATACCTGACCAATGGGTCCGGACCGCTCCCCTTGCTGGGCAGCGTGTTTGACAGCATTCAGATACAACTGGGCCTGGCGGGAAATCCGTTCTATCCCAACCAGAATACGGGCGAATTGAGCCCGTTCCCGTATGACACGGTTCCAGCGGTGACTTGTTTCGCTGGAACAGCCACTTCGGTCGCCAGGGCGACATTCAGCTCAAATCCGAATCCGCCGTTCGCCGGCGTAACGGTGACGCTGGATGGAACCCTCAGCACTCCGCCGAGCGGGCCTTTCCAGTGGACGCAGATTCTCAACCCTGGCGATCCGCCGGTCACTATCCAGAATGCGACCTCGGCCAAGGCCACGTTTATCGCTCCTACAGTCACGGGCTCGCAGAACCTGACCTTCCAGTTGGTTGTGGGAGGAAATGGAACGGTTCCGGCATCAGCGCCTGCAACGGTGATCGTGCCCATCGTGGTGCCTCCCGCAGGGACGGCTCCGGTGGCGACGCTTACCTCTTCACCGGCCAACCCGGTGGTGGGTGGAACGGTTGTGACACTCACTGCAACTGGGGTTGATCCGGCAGGCGGAGCGCTCACCTTTAACTTCACGGCTCCGGCCGGCGTCACTCTGAGCCCGCAAGTCGTGAATCCGGATGGCTCGGTCAGCGTTACCTTCACCGCGCCTCAGGTGCCGGCACTTACGGCCCCGCTGCAACTGGTATTCGGCGTAACCGCCACCAGCGCAGCCAGCGGATTAACCGGCGCCGTAGCGAATGCCACGGTGGTGGTGACGAATCCGGGAGCCGATATCGTGCAAATCATCAACGCGACTTATCGCACCAAGAAGGCGCGTCTGGATGTAACGGCTTCAGACTTCACACCCGGTGTGACCTTGACTGTCACGCTGGACATCATCAACCAGGCGACGGGCCAGCCGATCTCGGCAGTGATGGGACCGGCGATCCCAGCGGCGCCGGGGATCTTCGATGTGATCCTCGCGAACATACCGCCGCCGAACGTCATCTTCATCACCTCCAGCGGCGGCGGATCGACGCAAACCGGCGTCACCGTCCTGAGGTAACAGAAACCAGGTGGCTGCCGGGCTTCCGGCCCGGCAGCCGCAGGCAAATTTAGCGGGCTGTAAAGTTCAGCAACATAGCAAGGAATTTAGCAGCAGACGAAGAGAGGAACCTAAAATGACTTCGAAACTCACGCGAGCCCCGGGCAAGGAATTGGCTCAGCCCTCAAGGGAAAGGTCCTTGCTGATTCGCGGCTTCTGGAAAGCATTGGTGGCCATGGCTGTGGTTGCACTGGTATCAGCGGTCCACGGCCAGGCGGGCACAACCGGAACCTTCAACAACAGTATTCTGGTTGGACAATCGGGTATCAACCAGCCACGCGGCATGGTTCAGGTCAGCGTGCCCAACGGAGCCGGCGGGTTCGTGAAGGATTGGTGGGTCACGGACAGCGTGGCCGGCTTCTGCCGCCTCGACGCAGCAGGTACGTTGGAGGCAGCCACCTGCGATATCAACAGCACTTTTGAGCTGGCTGATTACCAGGCCGAGACTTTTGGAGTCAATGGCACGAACGGATACGTATTCGCCGGCGCCATTGATGGCGCGCGCCGCTATGATTTCACTCTCGACGCACAGGGCCGCACGGCCATCGCGAACACAGTGGTTTTCGCCGGCGCCGGTTCGCTGTTCACGAACAACGTTACCATCAGCGGCAGGAACCTGCCGGACACCGTGAATCTGGGCCCGGACGGCAAGCTGTATCTGGGCTTCGTGGGCAACACGGACATCTGGCGCGTGCTGAATCCGCTCTCACCCGGCTTCTCGGCCCAGGGCAACAAGATCGAGCGGGTCGGTGTAACCGAAGGCACCGGCGGACGCGCCACCAGCATGGCCTGGATCGGCCACGATCTGTGGATGGAAGATGTGGGCTTCATCAACCGCATCCAGAATGCCGACCAGTGCTTCTACACCTTCCCCAAATGCAGCGCGGTGATTCAGTTCCGCAACCTCTTTGCTGAGGCTGGAATGGCTTCTGACCAGTTCATCTCCTCGATGCCCACGAAGCCCAGATACAGCTTGCCGTCCGGGCCCAGATTAACGGTGTCCGGCAGGTTCCTGCCGCTGATGGTAACGTTGTTCGTGAACAGCGAACCG
>JBLMYN010000557.1:0-4026 GCA_050258305.1 Actinomycetota bacterium | reverse complement strand
TACGGCGCGGGGATGACGCTCAAGTACCTGAGCCCGAGCACACCGCTTGCAATCATCATCGGCACACTTGCCGGCGGCCTGGCCGCGGCCATTCTGGGACCTCTCGTAATGCGCCGCCGCGGCATCTATTTCGCCATGATCACCATCGCCATCGGCCAGTTGTTCTATTTCATTGCCGTACGCTGGAACACCGTCACCGGCGGCGAAGACGGGCTTGCCGGCTTTGAGCGCCAGCCTATCCACTTCGGCCACTACACCTTCGCGCTGACGCAGACCCATTTCTACTACCTCGTGCTCTTTTGCTTTGCCATTGGCGTGATCTTCATGAGGATGCTGCTCCGCTCTCCTCTGGGGCATACGTGGATCGCCATTCGCGAGAACCGGCGAAGAATGGAATTTCTTGGCGTGCGGACCGATTTATATATCTGGGCGTCATTCGCCGTTGCCGGCCTGATCACCGGGCTGGCTGGAACGCTGAACGCGCTTCTCTTCAACTTCACCTCTCCCCAGGATTTGCACTGGATTCTCTCCGGCGATTTCGTCATGATGATTGTGCTGGGCGGAATGCGGAACTTCTGGGGCCCCTTGCTGGGTACGGCAATTTTTGTAATCGCCCAGGACTATCTTTCCAGCATTACGGGCAATTGGATGACGTTTATCGGTCTGATTTTTGTGGCTATTGTGATCCTGTTCCCGAAGGGGCTGCTGGGAATGGTGGGCCGCGGAACGGAGGCGGCGTGAACACCACCCCCGAACGCCCAGCCTCTTCTGTTGCGGCTGCTGCCGGCGACTCCACCAACGGAGCCCAACAGCCGGCGGAACTGCTGCGGCTGCAGAATGTAAGCCGGCACTTTGGAGCATTGCGAGCCGTAGATGACGTTTGCTTCGATATGCGCGCCGGAGAGTTGCGCGCCGTCATCGGACAGAACGGCGCCGGCAAGACCACCTTCTTCAACCTTATCAGCGGGTTCCTTCCTCCTACGGCCGGTGAAATATGGTTCCGTGGCGAGAACATTGGCCGTCGCACAGTCGTGGGGCGCGTTGCCCGCGGCATTGTGCGCACTTTCCAGATTACGGAAATATTTCCTGACCTCAACGTTTACCAGAGCATCCGCGTGGCCGTGGAAGCAGCCAGCGGAGTCACGCGCCGTCCGTGGGTTTCCCGCGCGCAGCGGCGAAAGCTGGATGAACGCACAGTCGAAATCATGGACGCCGTGGACCTCACCCACAAGGCTTCCCGCGTGGTAGGCGAGCTGGCGCATGGAGACCAGCGGGCGGTGGAGATTGCGCTGGCCCTCTCCATGAATCCAACGCTTTTACTGCTCGACGAACCTACCGCCGGCATGAGCGACGCGGAAACGGAACACATGGTGGGGCTGGTCTGCCGTCTGCACAAGGAACGCGGCTTGAGCATCCTGTTCATTGAACATGACATGGACGTTGTTTTTGAGATCGCCGAACGCATCACGGTGCTGGATCACGGGCAAAAGATCGCTGAAGGGCTGCCCGCCGAGATCTCCGCCAACCAGCGGGTCCGCGCCGCCTACCTGGGAGAAGCCGAGTGACCGTCGCCCTCAACGTACGGAACATCGACACGTATTACGGCAAAAGCCACATCCTGCACGGCGTCTGCCTGGAGGTGAACGAAGGCGAGATTGTTACCGTGCTGGGACGCAACGGCGCCGGCAAGACCACGCTGATGCGCAGCCTCACGGGCTTGACGCCGCCGCGGGCCGGCGTGATCGAGACCTTCGGCAAGAACACCACCAGGTGGCCGGCGTATCGCATTGCCAAACTCGGGATCGGTTACGTGCCGGAAGGGCGCAAGATATTCGGCGGTCTCACCGTGCTTGAAAACCTCAAAGTTCCCCGCTCGCGCCCGGGGCCGTGGACAATGGAACGTGTCTTCACCCTGTTTCCACGTCTGGCTGAGCGGCGCACCCAGCTCGCCGGCCAGCTCTCCGGCGGCGAACAGGAAATGCTGGCCATCGCGCGTCCGCTCCTCCTGAATCCCCGCCTGATGCTGCTGGACGAACCTTCACAGGGGCTGGCTCCGCTCATTGTGAAGGAGGTAATCCAGGTGGTATCCCACATGCGCCAGGAGGGCGTATCTGTGTTGCTGGTCGAACAGAACGCTGCGCTCTCCCTCAGCATCGCTGATCGCGCCTATGTTTTGGATGACGGCCGCGTCGTTCATTCCGGGCCGGCAGCCGAACTGGCGCGTGATACTGATCTGGTCCATCACCTCGCAGGCGCCGGCAGCAAGGCGAAGCATCCGGGCAGAATCGCCCCAACCGCAACTTAATAGATTCCGCAGCGGCTACGGAAGGATTGAGGCGTTCGCAACAGCCGGCATGCTGCTTTGCCAATCGGCAACCAGCTTGCACATATCAATGTCCGGCGCGATCAGGCAGATATGCCCGTGCCCGGAAAGCACAACCATCGTTGAGGTCGGTGTCCTCTCCGCCATCAGCCGCGCCTGCTGAACGGACGGCACCAGATGGTCCTTTTCAGCGGCGACAAACAAAGCCGGGCACTTGATGTCACGCAGCCGGTCTCTCACGTCATACGTTTTCAGGATCTCGAGCCGGTTCCTGTATCCCAGCCGTGTGGAACGCGCGGTCAGTTCCCGGAACTTCCTGAGCTCATCATGGTGCGTATGCCGCGAGTGCATGAACAACGATGTGCCATAGCGCATCATCGTCATTGCGCCCCACGGGACCACGCTCACTGCGGCTATGGCAAGCCGCAGCCGGAATTGCGGATCAAAATGAGGAAACGAGTTCAGGATCACCAGGCCCGCTACGCTCTCCGGATAACGCAGCGCCGTGCTGAGCGCCACCGTTCCGCCGAACGATTCACCCAGCACAATGGCGCGCTTCTCCTGCGGCGCAGCCTGCTCAATCACGCGCTTGAGATCGTCCGCAAGCACGTCCATCTTCGTGGCCTCGTCGCGCAGCGCATAGTTCGCCACCGTGTACGATTTTTCCAGCAGCGGGATCTGCCGGTAAAACAGCTCGCCGGTGCCGTCCATGCCGGGCACCAGGACAATTGCCGGGCCCTTTCCGCGAATCGAAATGCGAGAATGATAGTCAGTGGGGAGTGTAGTCATGACAAAGCCAGACAGGAGCCCGACCGGGAAACGCATGGTCCACTTTTGGCGGATTGCCTGGACCGCGAGCACCTTTGTGCTCGTGGAACTCTTCGTGTGCGGACTCTCGGCGCTTCCGGTTGTAATCCTCTGGTCGCAGCTCGTAAACCTTACTGGTGTGAGTCCGCTTCTCCAGATTGTCCTGTGGAGCTGCGCCCTTATACCTTCTTATATCATTTTTGCGCTGGTATTGCTGTTTGTCTCTCCCGTCACTCTGCGGCTGCTGGGCTGGCGCACGCCCGCGCAGGCCGAATTGCGAATCGCCGACCTCGACTGGGACTTGATGCACTTTGTCCGTTACGCCGCCGCCAACCATGTTGCCCGACTGCTCGCAGGCACATTCTTCCGCGCCTCGCCTATCTGGACAGCCCACCTGCGTCTGGCCGGCGCGCGCCTGGGCCGCCGAGTCTACATCAACAGCCTCGAACTCAACGATTACAACCTTCTCGTGTTTGAAGAGGATGTTGTGATCGGCGCCGACGCTCATCTTTCCGGCCACACCGTGGAAAACGGAATCGTGAAAACCGCCGGTGTACACCTGGGCCGCAACACCACCGTGGGAGTCGGCACCATTGTCGATATCGGAGTCACCACCGGGCCCAACTGCGAGATCGGCGCGCTGAGCTTCGTGCCCAAGCACATGGCTCTTGAAGGCGACGCGGTCTATGCCGGAATTCCCGTGAAGCGGATTCGCTGAATGAAGCCCTTGCCTCGGATATCGAACTAAATGATGGCTGACGAATTTGGGCTTACTGCGTCACCCCGGCACACTCGCGGGCGCGCTTTAAGAGCAATTCGCGTTCACGGCTGTTGCGCGTAAGCGACGCGGCGCGCGCGAACTCGGTGCCCGCTTCCTTGAGACGGCCCATCTTTCT
>JBLMYN010000556.1:0-11446 GCA_050258305.1 Actinomycetota bacterium | reverse complement strand
TTTCGCCGCTCCGGGTGGAGACGAACACGGCGCAATCCGATCTTGTGACGCTCGTGATGGAATCCGAAGGCGGCATGGAAATCGTGTTCATGTACAGCACAGATTTATTCGATGCCTCCACCGCAGAACGGATGATGGATGAGTTCAAAACGGTAATCGCCCGCGTCTCAGCCGATCCCGATATCCCCATTCAAAACCTCAGCCTCTTCAGCACGCAGCAAAAGGAGAAAATCCGCATGGCTAAAAGAGAAAAGTTTGTCGCTTCCAGATACGGTCAAATCGATTTGAGCAAGGAAGAGCTGGCCAAGCTTGGGGATCTTGAGCCAGGCCAGAAGCTGCCTATGCTGGTGCAGCCCACGATGGAGGACGTAGATCTCACAGAATGGGCAAAATCGAATCTTGAACTGATCGAACAGCAGCTGCGGGAACGGGGCGGAATACTCTTCCGTGGCTTTTTTGTGCATTCCGCGGATGACTTTGCGAGGTTCAGCACATCCCTCTATTCACGCACGATGAAGTACCAGGAGCGCTCAACCCCACGCACTCTCGTTGGCAAAGATGTTTACACCTCAACAGAGTATCCGCCGGAACAGTCGATTGCCATGCATAACGAGTTCTCTTATGGAACGACTTGGCCAATGAAAATCTGGTTCTTCTGCGAGATTGCTCCCCAACAGGGCGGGCAGACGCCGATCGCCAATAGCAGCGAAGTATATCGGCGACTCGACCCTGAAATCGTAGAGTCCTTTACGAGCAAGAAAGTCATGTACGTGCGCAATTACGGAAGCGGAATCGATCTGCCGTGGCAGACGGTATTCCAGACCGAGAATCGGGCAGAAGTAGAGGCCTATTGTCGCTCCGCGCCGATTGAATGGCAATGGCTTGAGGGCGACCGGCTCAAGACATGGCAGGTTCGGGAAGCAGTCGCGCGACATCCGGAGACCGGAGAGATGCTGTGGTTCAACCAGGCGCATTTATTCCATCTGAGCAATCTCGCCGCGGACCTTCAGCAGTCACTTCTGGAAACCTTCGGCGAGGAGAACCTTCCACGGCACGCATGGTATGGCGATGGAACTCCCATTGAGAAGGAATATCTCCAAGAAATTCGGCGTGTCTATGCCGAGGTAGCCATGGAATTCAACTGGCAGCACGGCGATGTGCTGCTGCTCGACAACATGCTTGTCGCCCATGGAAGGAGGCCGTTTTCCGGAGCACGCCGGATCCTGGTCGCCATGGCTGAACCTCACAGCGTCCACCAACAGCAGCAAGCAACGAGTATGAATTATGCTGTCTAGCCAAGTTTCCGCCTACAGACTTTCCTTGCAGCAGAAACACCTCTGGGCACTGCAACAGGATGGGACCGTTTTAGCATCCCAATGCGCCCTCCGGCTTCGTGGATCCCTCGATACTGAACTCATTCAGCTGGCAGCCTCAGAGCTGATACATCGACATGAGATCCTGCGAACGCTCTTTGTTCCGGTCAGGGGGCTCAAGGTGCCGTGCCAGTCGGTTTCTGCTGATTTGCCTTTTACCTGGGTGACGCAGGATTGGACCGCTCTGGCGTTGCGCGAGCAAGAGCTGAAACTTGATGAACTGGTGCGCGAAGAATCTGCGGATGGATTCGATTTGCAAGCAGGGCCTCTGATTCGTTTCACGCTGGTGCGCCTGAGCGAAGACGAGCATCTCCTTTTGTTTACGCTGCCCAGCCTTTGCGCTGATTCCACGACGCTGTCCAACATCGCGAAAGAACTTCGGGAAGCGTACAGTGGTGGCAACCATCTGCGAGTGTCAGATCAGGAAACACTGGTGCAGTACGTCCAGGTTTCTGAGTGGAACCATGATTTGCTCGCACAATCGGATGCATCCGTGGGCAAGGCGCACTGGGCGAAAATATGCTCCGATCCACTGCCCGAATTATCTCTTCCACTAATGCGCAAGACCGAGCGGCCTTCGCCGTTCGTCCCTTGCTCAATTGAGTTCCATGTTCCAACCGCTATACTGGACTCTGCCGCTCAGTTTGGCGCCGATCCGCAGGATGTTTTCCTCGCCTCCTTCCAGGTTTTGCTTTGGAAACTTACCGGGCAGGCGGAGGCGATTGTTGGACAGGTCCACAGCGGCCGGGACTACGAGGAGTTTCAGGTCGCCTGTGGTCCGTTTGCAAGGGTTCTGCCCGCCCGTGGGTATTTGCGTGGGGACCTGCGCTGGACTGAGTTGCTTGAGCGAAGCCGTATGTCTCGAGAGGAAGCGGAAGAATGGCAGGCATATTTCAACTGGGATTCCGGTACGAGCGCCTCGCGACTCTCCTTTGTCGTCGAAGTTGAGAAATGGGCGTCTCCGGCATCGTCACTAAATGTCGAGTTCTCTACGCTCTACCAGCATAGCGAGATCGATCGCTACAAATTGAAGTTCAGGGCAGCCAATGTGGCGCAGAATTCGTGGAAGGGCTGGCTGCACTTCGATCCCGAATTTCTCGTTTCCGCTGCCGCCGAGCAGTTCGCCGGCTATCTAACCACACTCATGGCCCGGGCCGCTGACGCTCCGGACTCATGCCTCCACGATCTGAACATCTTGAGTGACTCTGCCCGGGATGAAGTGCTGTTCAAGTTCAATCCACCGCGGGTTGAGCCACTTGAACCAGGGACCATCTGCGATGCATTTGAAAATATGGCAAATCGTACGCCGGAAAGAGTGGCTGTCGACAGTGCCTTCGGGAAAGTGACCTACGATGAGCTCAATCGGCGCGCCAATCAACTCGCCCGTTATTTACGGAAAAAGGGTGTGCGGGCTGAAGCGCCGGTCGTGATATTAACCGAACGTAACCCGAATACGATTCTTGCGCTGCTGGCAACGTTGAAAGCCGGAGGAGTCTACGTTCCGCTTGATCCCTCTTATCCCAGACAGAGGATCGATTTTGTCCTCAGCGACACCGCGGCTGGATTTGTCTTGGCGGGAAAACGCCACACTGATCTTGTGCCACCTCACTCAGTGGCGATTTGCCTGGATGAGGAGTGGGACCACATCAGCAAAGAGGATTCTTCCAATCTCTCTACAGAAATCGATCCGGAAAATGCGGCATACGTAATCTACACATCCGGCTCCACGGGGCAGCCCAAGGGCGTGGTGATCAGCCATCGAAACCTGATGCAGTCCACGAAGACGCGTGAGAGTTATTACCAGGATCCGGTCAGGTGTTTCCTCTTGCTGTCCTCGTTCTCCTTCGACAGTTCGGTCGCAGGCATCTTTTGGTCGTTGTCCACGGGCGGCACGCTTTATCTTCCGGAGGAACGTCTCCAGATGGACGTTTCCGCGACCGCGGAAACGGTGAAGCAGGCCGAAGTGTCGCATCTCCTGTGCCTTCCATCTTTGTATTCACTGTTGCTGAAGCAGAGCGACATCGCCAAGCTCTCGTCCTTGAGTACTGCTATTGTTGCCGGGGAAGCCTGCACAAGAGACCTTGTAGCACTGCACTATCGGGTGCTTCCCGGCGCGAAGTTGTACAACGAGTATGGCCCGACCGAGAACACTGTTTGGAGCACGGTATGCCAGGTCCTCAGCGAACCAGGATTTTCTACTGTACCGATTGGCTCTCCGGTCGCGCACTCATATCTTTATTTGCTCAATGAAGAGATGAAGCCAGTTCCTTTTGGAGTGCAGGGGCAGATCTATGTTGGTGGTGAAGGGATTTCACGCGGTTATTTTGGAAGGCCCGATCTGACCGCCCAGCGCTTCTTGCCAGATCCTTACGGAGCGCCTTCGGCACGCTTGTACGCCACGGGGGATATCGGCCGGTATCGCTCTGACGGTCAGATTGAATTTCTCGGACGCGAGGACAATCAGGTCAAGATTCGCGGATACCGCATTGAGCTAGATGAAATCGAAGCCGTGCTGCGGCAACACCCAGGCGTTCGCGATGCCGTTGTTACCGTTTGGCAGGACGAACCCGATGACCGGCGTTTGGTGGCGTATGTGGTTCCGCAGAATCCTTCGCTGGCCATGGACGCTCCCGGAAGCTACACTCTCCCGAACGGAATGCACATTGCCCAGCTGAACAAGAATGAAACCGACTATCTATACCAGGAGATCTTTGAATCCCAGAGTTATTTCCAGCATGGAATAGCTTTGCCTGAGAATGCCACGGTATTTGATGTTGGGGCAAACATCGGGATGTTTATGCTTTTTGTCGGCGAACGGTGCCCTTCGGCAAGGGTTTACAGTTTTGAGCCGATCCCGGAGGTGTCTGAGATTTTGCAACGCAACGCCGGACTCTTTGCGCTGGGGCAGGCAAGAACTTTCCAATGCGGACTGGCAGACCGGGAGCGGATCGAGGAGTTCACGTATTACCCGCGCAGTTCAATGCTATCCAGTCTCAGCGTCTACGCTAACCGGTCCGAAGAAATTGAAGTGGTAAAAAGATTCCTGCAAAATGAGCAGCGTGGAGGCGTGGAGGAGGCAGGTGAGCTTCTTGAACATGCTGATGAGTTGCTGCAATCGCGTCTATCTGTCCAGACCTGTGCTTGCCGGCTGAGACGTCTGTCCGACGTCATCAAAGAAGAAGGGATTGACCGCATCCACCTGTTGAAGATCGATGTGCAGCGCGCAGAGATGGATGTACTCAGCGGCATTGATCCGGAAGATTGGGACAAAATCGACCAGATCGTGATTGAGGCACATGACACATTGGGCGCTCAAGATGCAGGCCGCGTCCGCAGGATCGTCGACTTGCTCCGGCTGCACGGATACGAAGTCACTAGCGAACAGGACGAGCGACTGAAGGGTACCGACCTTCACAATATCCATGCGATTCGCGGCCAGGGCAAAATGCCAGCCGTGAAGGCCATAGTGGCACCGAGAGACGAGAATAGTACGCTAGCCGTTCCCGCGCTCAGGGCAATGCTGAGAAGCAAGCTGCCGGAGTTCATGGTGCCTTCCAGTTTCGAAATGCTGCCTCGCATTCCCGTGCTGCCCAATGGCAAGGTAGACAGGAAAGCGCTGCCTAAACCGGGACAAAAGCGGGGAACGAGTGCAACCTATGCGCCGCCCGGATCTGAACTGGAGAGCCAACTGGCAACGCTATGGGCGCAGGAACTCAAGATTGACAAGGTGGGCATCGACGATAACTTTTTCGATCTCGGCGGCCACTCATTTCTGGCAATCAGAATGCATCATCGCCTCTGCCAGATGTTGAACCGAGAAGTTCCTCTGCTCAAAATCTTTGAGCACCCCACAGTGCGCAGTCTCGCCCGCTTCCTTGAGAAGCAACAGACACAACCTGCGCAAGACGGCGTCATATCAGTTCAAACTGAAAACTGGGCAGCGGAACGGCGAGATGCGCTGCGCAGGCAGAGGGCCCTCCATCAGAACATCTCCTGAGAATTTCTCCATGAGCTCAAGCAACGATTGTGATGTGGCGATCATAGGTATGGCAGGTCGCTTTCCGGGCGCAAGGGATATCACTGCATTCTGGCAGAACATGCAAAATGGAATCGAGGGGATCTCGTTCTTTGCAGATGACGAAATGGAGGTGAAAGTCGATCCCAAAGATCTGCGCAACCCGACTTTTGTAAAAGCCAAAGGTGTTGTTGATGATGTCGATCTTTTCGATGCCGCATTTTTCAATATTCCCGCCCGAGAAGCCGATTGGATGGATCCGCAGCAACGATTGTTCCTGCAGGCGGCATGGGAGGCATTGGAGCATGCCGGATACAATCCTCTGGCTTGCCCCGGCCAGGTTTCGGTCTACGCCGGAGTGAACACCAATACATACCTTCTCGGCCGTCTCGCGCAATTGCAGGTTGGCGATCCCGCGAGTTATTTCCGAATCCTGTTATCAAACGAAAAAGACCATCTGGCAACCCGGGTCTCCTACAAGTTGAACCTACAGGGCGAAAGCGTCACAATCCAGACTTCCTGTTCAACCTCCCTTGTTGCAGTGCATCTGGCGTGCCAGAGCATTCTGAGCGGACAGAGCAACATGGCTCTTGCGGGGGGCGTTTCCATCCGGGTTCCGCAAAAGACAGGGTACTTTTATCAGGAAGGAATGATGGCTTCGCCGGACGGACATTGCCGCCCGTTCGATGCGCAGGCGAAAGGCACCGTCCCTGGGCACGGATATGGCATCGTAGTGTTGAAGCTGCTGGCAGATGCACTCAGAGACCGCGACACCGTACACGCAGTTATCAAGGGTTCAGCGGCGAACAATGACGGCCGCAACAAAGTCGGATATACCGCTCCCGCCGTCGAAGGCCAAACTGCTGTAATCGCGCGGGCGCTTGCAATGTCGGGAGTCAAAGCTGACGAGATCAGCTTTGTGGAGGCACACGGCACCGGAACTCCACTCGGAGACCCGATCGAAGTCGAGGCACTGAGCCAGGCCTATCGCCGGCATACGCAGCGCAAACAGTACTGCGTACTGGGCGCCGTCAAGTCCATGATTGGCCATCTCGACTGCGCTGCCGGTGTAGCGGGGCTCATCAAGACAGTTCTGGCATTAAAACATCACCAGATACCTCCAACTCTGCATTTTCAGATGCCGAACCACATGCTCAATCTGGAAAACAGTCCCTTCCGGGTGAGCGATAAGCTGCTCGACTGGGATACCGGGAATGCTCCACGAATTGCCGGCCTAAGCTCATTCGGCATTGGCGGAACCAACGTGCACATGATTGTTGCCGAGGCGCCGAAACTCGAGCCACAGCCATCGGAGCGCCAACAGATATTGACGCTCTCTGCGAGATCGGTGCCGGGGTTGAAGATCATGGTCGGCCAACTGGCCGAACATCTGCGACACCAATGCGATAGCGACATCGCGGATGTCGCATTCACGCGCAATGCCGGCCGACAGGCTTTTCCTTACCGGGCATACGTCGTCGGGAGCTCCGTCCAAGAAATGGTCGACGCTCTGGGCCTGGTCAACTCACGCCCGGATTCCGGGTTTCTGCAGGCGCCTGAGGGGGCCCCCAGACTGGCTTTCCTTTTTCCTGGCCAGGGTATTCAGAAGGCCGGCATGGCGAGGCAGATATACGAAAGCGAGCCGGAGTTTGGACGCTGTGTGGATCAGTGCTTTGCTTTCATACGGGACAAATTCGGGCTTGACCTCCACAACTGCGTGTACCCTTCGCGGGATGCGAGCTCTGCAGGAAATCCATTAGCCCGGCCGAGCATAGGCCTTCCAGCGTTATTCTCTTTCGAATATGCACTGGCACGGCTATGGATGAGCTGGGGAGTGAAGCCTCAGGGGCTGATTGGGCACAGTTTCGGGGAATATGTGGCTGCATGTATCGCCGGCGTCTTTTCGGTTGAAGAAGGGTTGTGGCTTGCGACCATGCGCGGCCGCTTGATGGAAAAACTTCCTCGAGGAGCAATGACGGCAGTACGGCTTTCAGCGACAGAAGTCGCGCCATATCTGCCGGCAGGCGTTGCAGTCGCCGCGGCAAACAGTAGCAAAGATTGCACGATTTCAGGCTCTTTGAGCGACCTGGAGCAGGTAGAACAACGGCTGCAACAGAGAGGAATTGCTTCCCGGCGCCTTGACGTTCCCTACGCGTATCACTCGCCAATGGTAGATTCAATCCTGAACGAGTTCGGTAATGTTCTTACTGGAATCTCGTTCAGCCATCCTAATCTCCCTTTTATTTCCAATCTCACTGGTACTTGGGTGGGCGAGCATCAGGTGACCACAGAGAAGTACTGGGTGGACCAGATGCGACATACGGTTCAGTTCAGCCGCGGTCTCGATGCCCTTCACCAGTCTTCGTATCGCCTGTACCTGGAGGTTGCGCCTGGGGCCGCACTGGTACCTCTCGTGAAGCAGCACTTGCCGAAGGCCGATACTGCCGCCTTCGCGTCCTTTGATAGCTCCCGTGCAGTGCACGGGGACGCAGCGGCGATGCAACACACATTGGGACAGCTGTGGAGCCGCGGCTTCGATGTCGAGTGGCCGCAGTTTTACCGGTATGAGAAACGACGCAGAGTGCCGCTGCCTACATATCCTTTTGAGCGCACGCGTCACTGGATCGAGGCTGATACCGGTGAAGAGCTCCGCGCCCTCGTTAGTAAACAATCGCCAGTATCAGGCCTGTCGAGATCCGAGCGGGTTGCCAGGAATGGGTCGGGCCAGACGAGCGTACAGGAGATCCCCGACACGAGTGCCAGCCGGCAGCCTGGAAAGCATTTTAGCCACCGCAATGAGATTGAACGGGTGCTGTTTGAGATCTGGAGTGAGGTGCTGGGTGTGAGCGCAACCACCATCACAGAATCGTTTTTCGAACTGGGTGGCGACTCCCTTACCATCGCCCAGGTCTATGCGCGGCTGAAGCAGAAGTTTGTGGTGGATCTGAGCCTGGCGGAGATGTTTTCTGCGCTGACTATAGAGGAGCTCTCCTTACTGCTCCAAAAAGAGGTCAAGCGCAAAGCAGGTCTTCCAATCAATGAGGGAGAAGCGCCTTTTTATTGCGCTTTCCGGATTCGGATGAACGGCGAGCCCGCCGAGGTCTATCTGACCGAGCATGAGTTCAAGCGGGTCGGCGTGGTCGAAAGTGCAGAGCAATTCAGGCTGATCGGAAATCAAACCTAACTTATTCTGAAAGTCTTCCTGTGAGCAGCAAACTATGCGTGTAAGAGTCCTGTATAAAGGTTACGAGCTGGATTTCCCCAGCTACCCTGGGGAGCAAGAGATACTCCTGGCGTTTGAACGATTTGAGCGGGCGGTACGTTCGTGCATGCATGGTCAAGGAACATCCCCCATCCCGCGGGCGATGCCGGGTGAGGAGTTGCCGGTTTCATTTATTCAGGAAGCACTCTGGCTTCAGGAGCAACTGCATCCGGGCAGCGCAGCTTACAATTTGCCTGCCGCCGTGCGTCTGTCAGGTGATCTCGATGTCGTCGCCCTGGAAAGAAGTCTTACGGAAGTCGTTCGGCGACATGAAAGCCTGCGTACGAGATTCCCGCTGGTCAATGGCCGGCTCATCCAGGTCGTTACTCCGCCCCAGCCGCTCACTTTATCTAGCGTGGATTTTTCACACCTTGATTCCGAGATGCGGGAAATTGCGGTAGCGGATGCGGCCGGCCGGGAAGCCGGGGAGGCATTCAATCTGGAAGAGGGCCCGCTGCTCCGCTGCAAGCTCCTAAAAGTTTCTGCCGATGAACACATCATCCTGCTAACAATTCATCACATCGTTTTTGACGCCTGGTCAGCTGGTATTCTCGTGCGCGAACTCGCCACGCATTACGCGACATATTCGACCGGCGGCGTTCCGGGCCTTCCCGAATTGCCGCTCCAGTACGGTGATTTTGCCAAATGGCAACGGGAACAATTAAACGGGGAAAGGCTCCGTTCGATGCTCGATTACTGGAAGGAACATCTGGCAGGGGCTCCCCATTTCCTGCAGGTTCCAACCGACTTCCCGCGTCCGCAGAGGCTAGCTCCCGAAGGCAATCGCCACTTCTTTCATCTAACGCCGGAGCTGACGGCCAGCTTAAAGTTGCTTGCCGGTCAGGAGGGAGTGACATTATTCACGCTGCTCCTGGCTACATTTCAGGTGCTGCTGATGAAATACAGTCGGCAGGACGACGTTGTTGTGGGGATTCCTGTTGCAGGGCGCGTTCGTCCGGAACTGGAGAACTTAATAGGGTGTTTCATCAACACGCTTGCCCTTCGGAGCCGGGTGAAACCGCAATCCTGTTTTAGAGAGTTTCTCCACGTGGTTCAGGATGCGGTCTACCGTATGTTCAGCTTCCAGGAACTTCCGTTCGAAAAAGTGATCCAGACGCTGGCCCCGGAGCGGCATCCCGGTTACACCCCGATTTATCAGGTCTTATTTGATTTTGTAAATAATCCGCCGGCGCCCGTGCAATTACCCTCGCTGACGTTGTCGCCCGTGGCTGCCAATTCCCAGTCGACGAAAATGGATCTGGTCGTAGACATGTGGGCGACCGATGCGGAGTTGGCCGGACAAATTGAATATCGCACGAGCCTCTTCCAGTCGGACACCATTAAGCTGCTGGCGCGTTCGTTTCAGGTACTGCTGGAAAACGTTGTTGCAAACCCGGGCGTTCGCGTGGCTGATTTGGAAATACGCACCGAAGTGGAACGCCAGCAGGAACTCGTAGCAACCACGCGGCAGCAGAAACTGAATCCACTGAAGATCGCGTCCATCCGACCCAAAGCAATCAAACTGTAAGCCCAAAGCGCACCAGCCGCTGCACTTCCGCTTGAAAGGAAAAAAGAAAAGTATGGTGCCCCGAGCCATTGAAGGCTTCCAGACCTCACCGCAGCAGACCCGCATTTGGAAGTTGCACGAAGAGGGAGGGCCTTGTTTTTCATCGTGCCGAATATTGATCGAGGGCCGCCTCGACAAGGAGCTTCTTAAAAAGGCATTGTCGCTCGCGGTGCGCCAAAACAGCGTACTTCGCACCAGCTTCCACCATGTCCCGGGGCTCGATGCGCCCCTTCAGGTAATCTCGGATTCCGAATCGCTGCAATGGAATGAGGTCATCACACCTGATCCAGGCGAACTATCGCAACAGGATCCTTGTCCTGATTTCGATTTGCTAGCCGGACCACCATTGAAAGCTTCTTTGTTCGGTGGCACCGGGACATACATACTCGTTTTGACAGGCTCTGCTATGTGTGTCGACACGGTAACCCTGGATCTACTGTTTAAGCAGATATGCGAAAGCTACGCAGCGCTTGTGACGGGGGGACCTGCAGCAGACCTCGAGCCGGTGCAGTATTTGCAGGTTTCTGAGTGGTTCAATGAACTGATTGAGGGTAAGCAGAAGGTTTACGCCGACTGGCCAAAGTCCCCCAACCTTACGTTAGCGGGACAATTGCACCCTGTAGAGCCGGTACGGTTCGCACATAAGATGCATTCAATTCGCATTCCGCGTCGGTTATTGCAGCGGATCGAGTCGTTGTTAAACGGTTTTTCTGTCGCGCCGAGAGTATGGTGGGCTGCGGTATTGCAAGTGCTCCTTGCGCGGCTAAGCGGAGAGGAGCAGGTTCAGATAGCTTACGTTCACGACGGTCGCGTGTACGAGGAACTTCAGAATGTGCTCGGGCCGTGTTCCTATTGCGTGCCCGTTTGCGCCGACCTGAACGAAGACTGCAGCTTTCTTGACGTACTGCAATCCACGGCGAAGCAGTTCGCCGATGTAGACAGTGAGAATGCGCCATTTTTCCGGATGCCCGCCGTAAGCACCCCGAACGACCTGACGCTGTGCGCGCTGGAGTTACAAACTTCGCCGGCAAACAGAGTGAGCGCAGGTGTGACTTTCTCAATGCAGTCGAAGGCGAGCCATACAGAAGGATTTGCGCTGAAGGCAGTCGTTGCCGGGAGCGACGACCAGACCGGTTTCCAGTTGCACTACAACCCAAGCTTCTTCACGGCCGAAGCTATAGCCCAGATGAGCAGGTGCTTGGTCGCGCTGATGGAAAGTGCCGCAGCCA
>JBLMYN010000555.1:0-10021 GCA_050258305.1 Actinomycetota bacterium | reverse complement strand
GCAATTCGGCAAGTTACTGCAGCTCCATCCTGATTACACCAACGGCTATTTCATGGCCGCGCAAACACTGGAGCGCGCGGGACGAACCCTAGAGGCTAAAAAGATGCTGGAGAACGGTATTGACGCTGCAAAAAGAACAGGGAACCGGCACGCGCTTTCGGAGATGTCAGGGATGCTGGAAGACCTGATGTAGCAAATAGCAATTGGCAATTAGCATTTAGCCAAAGCCGTCTCGATTTGGGGCCCTTGCTTTTGCTATCTGCAATCTGCTAATTGCTATCTGCTTTTCTTTGCTGCCGCTTCCGCCAGCACCTGCGATGTCGGCTTGAGGCTGCGCCGGATGCTGCGCTCCACCAGCCAGGGAGCGTTCTCATACAGCTTGATAAAGATCCAGTAGAACCAGGGCGTCACCACCTGGCGCTTGCGCTTGAGCAAAGCTTTCAGCGTGTCTTTTGCCACGACCTCGGGACCGACCGCATATTTGTTTGATCCGCCCACGCGCTGGGGCTGGCTCCCCTTCACCATGTTTTTTGTAAACTCGGTGGCGATGTAGCCCGGGCAGACCGTGCAGACGTTGATATTGTGCCGCAGCAACTCCAGTCGGGCCGCCTTACCGATGGCGTTCATGGCGTGCTTGGTGGCCGCGTAGCCGCCCATGTAGGGCGTGGAAATGTGTCCGGAAACGGAGGAGATATTGATAATGTCGCCGCCGCCCTGCTGGCGCATGATGGGAGCAACGGCCTGGATGCACTCGATGGTCCCGAACAGGTTAGTGTCAAACATGGAGCGCAGGTCGGCGATGCTCATCTTTTCCACGGAATCGTTCAGGCCGAAGCCGGCATTGTTGACGAGCACGTCAATGCGCCCGAACTTCCTGAGCGCCGCCTGCATCAGCGCATCCACCTGTTCGCGTTTGCTGACGTCACAGCTCACAGCCAGAGTGTTCTCCGCTGTGCCGCCGATCCGCTGCGCTGCCGCCTCGGTCCTTGGCAGGTCGCGAGCGCACAACACTACTCTGGCGCCCTCTTGAAGAAACAACTTTGCTATCGCCTCGCCTATTCCCATGGAGGCGCCGGTTATCACGGCTACCTTGCCCTGAAGTTTCATGGATGAAGGTTGTAATGGGTTGCAGGATGCAAGTCAAGCGACAAACAAGGTGCCGTGGCCCACATTTCCTTTTACAATGGTTTCCGTGCCGCTATTGCCCATTTTCCCTCTGGAAGTCGTACTTTTCCCGGGTGCTCCGCTGCCCCTGCACATCTTTGAGCCGCGCTACAAAGAGATGATTACCGAATGCCTGGAGCTGGGGAAGCCCTTTGGGATGGTACGGGCAAAGGAGAACGCTGTGGCGGAAGTCGGTTGCTCTGCGGTGATCCTGAATGTGATGAAACGGTACGAGGACGGCAGACTCGATATTGCCAGCGAAGGCAAGCAGCGCTTTTCCATCCTGGAACTGAACCACGACCGTCCGTTCCTTCAGGCAGAGGTCACGTGGTTCGATGATGACGAGCCTGCGCCCCTTCCCGGCAAAGAGGCGGAAACTGCCGTCCAGTTGCACGAGCAACTGTTTCAAATTCTGGGCCAGGATGCGGACATCGACCGGGACAGGAACCCGTTATCGTTTCAGCTAGCCAGCCAGTTGCCGGTGGATCTCGACTTCAAGCAGGCGATCCTGGAGATGAAATCCGAGGCCGAGCGCATGGAAACGCTGGTGGAGTATTACCGGGCCACAATCCCCAAGGTGGAGAGGACTTTGCAGGCCCGCGAGCGTGCCAGCGGCAACGGGCATGTCCACTAGTTCGGAGGGCTGAAAATGCGCCCGGCGTATAATCAGCTAGAGGCCCCCTTCATGAATCTTCCTCGTACCCTGGGCGAACTTAAGAAGAGCGTTTTTTCTGAGCAGCGGCTTAGGACCCGCAAGACCAAAGACGAACTTCGGGAAAACCTGATCACCAAGCTGCGTTCCGGCCAGACGATTTTTCCCGGCATCATCGGCTATGAAGATACTGTAGTTCCGCAACTGGTCAATGCAGTACTGTCCCGTCATAACTTTATCCTTCTGGGACTTCGCGGCCAGGCCAAGAGCCGCATCCTGCGTGCGCTGACCGGCCTGCTTGATCCGCAGATGCCATATGTGGCCGGCTGCGAGATTCATGACAATCCTTACGAGCCGATCTGCCGGCGCTGCCGTGCCCTGATTACCGAGCAGGGTGACAACATGCCGATCGCGTGGCTTACGCCGGAAGAACGCTATGTGGAGAAGCTGGCCACTCCAGATGTCACCATCGCCGACCTTATCGGCGACATTGATCCCATCAAGGCCGCGCGGGGAGGGCACGATCTCTCCAGCGAACTTACGGTCCATTACGGGCTGCTGCCACGGGCGAACCGCGGCATCTTCGCCATCAACGAGCTGCCGGATCTGGCCGGCAAGATCCAGGTGGGCTTGTTCAACATCATGCAGGAAGGGGACGTGCAGATTAAGGGCTACCCGCTGCGCCTGCCCCTCGACGTGGCCCTGGTGTTCAGCGCCAATCCTGAAGACTACACGGCCCGCGGCAAGATTGTGACGCCTTTAAAGGACCGCATCGGCTCGGAAATCCGCACGCACTATCCCAGTTCGATTGAGGAAGGAATCAGCATCACCGAGCAGGAAGCGTGGGCGCGCAGGGACGGCCTGGAGTTGTACGTGCCCAGGTACGTTCGCGAGGTGGTTGAGCGCATCGCATTCCTCGCCCGCGAGGACAAGAAGGTCGATAAGCGCTCGGGAGTGAGCCAACGGCTACCCATCAGCGTGCTGGAAAACGTGATTTCCAACGCGGAGCGCCGCGCTTTGCGTAACGGCGAAAAGACAATTGTGCCGCGCATCGGCGACATCTATGCCGCTTTGCCCTCGATCACCGGCAAGCTGGAACTGGAATACGAAGGCGAGATGCGTGGAGCCGACACGGTGGCGCGTGAGTTGATCCGGGTCGCCGTTGCCAAGGCTTACGATGCTTATTTCAAGGACCTGAATATGCAGCAGGTGGTGCAGTGGTTCGAATTGGGCGGCGAGATCAAGCTGGCCGACACGGCCAGTGCTCATGAAGTGCTGGAAGGCCTCAAGAACATTCAGGGGCTCACGGAAAAGCTGGCGCCTGTCGGCATCAAACCGAAAGAAAAGCCTGAGGTGCTGGTCTCAGCGGCGGAGTTTGTGCTGGAAGGCTTGCATGCGCATCGCCGGATTGGACGCTCTGAGGAGCGGGTCTTCCAGGCGGAAAAACAGCCCAAGCGTCCCGAACGCCCATACGAACGCGAGGACGATGAGCGCCAGCAGCCGTTCAGGAATCGAAGGCCATACAATTAGCCGCTGATTTGCGCTGATGAGCGCAGAGGGTCTATTGGCGAGCAGCTAGTCGCAAGGAGCTAGCAGCTACTCATGAAGTACACCAAATATTCCAAATACGTTGCCGACCTGGCGGATGAGATGAGCATGGAGGACCTGCTCAGCGCCCTATCGGACTACCTGCTCGAATCCGGGTTCCAGAACCAGTACATGTATTTTCAGCAGATGGATGAGCACTCGCTCGATGCGCTGCGGGAGGCCATTCAGCAGGCGCTCGAAATGGGCGACTTCATGGACGAGCAGATGCGCGAGCAGCTCGAACAGATGCAGATGGACGGCACGCTCGACGAGCTGATCGAAAAGATCATCGATCGCATGCAGCAGGAGGATTACATCTCCGTCGATCAGCCGCAAGACCCATCACGGCAGGCGACAACCCCCGGCCAGACCGGTGAGGCCCAGGGCGAGGCAAGGTTTGAGATTACCGACAAGGGCCTGGATTTCCTCGGGTTCAAGACATTGCGTGATCTGCTCGGTTCGCTGGGACGCTCAAGCTTTGGCCGCCATGACACACGCGACCTGGCCACCGGCATTGAGGCCAGCGGCGCGTCGAAGCCCTATGAGTTCGGCGACACCATCAATCTCGACATCACAGAGACGCTTTCCACGGCCATTCAGCGCGAAGGGCTCACGCTGCCGCTGAACATTGAATACTCTGACTTGCGCGTTCACCAGTGCGAGTACCAGTCCTCGTGCGCGACGGTGGTGATGCTCGACTGCTCGCACAGCATGATCCTGTATGGGGAGGACCGCTTTACGCCGGCCAAGAAAGTCGCCATGGCGCTCAGCCACCTGATCCGGACGCAGTACCCCGGTGACTCGCTCTCCCTGGTGCTTTTCCACGACTCGGCGGAAGAGATGCCGATTACGCAACTTGCGCGCGTGAAGGTTGGACCGTATTACACCAATACGCGGGAAGGCCTGCGCCTGGCGCAGCGGATTCTGCAGCGGCAGAAGAAGGACATGAAGCAGATCGTCATGATCACTGACGGCAAGCCCTCGGCGCTTACGCTCGAAGACGGGCGCATCTACAAGAACGCCTTCGGCCTTGATCCGCTGGTGGTCAGCCAGACTCTTGAAGAGGTGTCGCGGTGCAAGCGGTCCGGCATCATGATCAACACTTTCATGCTGGCATCCGATTATGGCCTGGTGCAGTTCGTGCAGAAGGTCACGGAGATGTGCCGCGGCAAGGCGTACTTCACCACTCCGCAGACGCTCGGCCAGTACCTGCTGATGGACTACATGTCACGGAAGATGAAGACCATCCACTAACCGGCTTACTGCTTCCCTGATGCTGCGCCTGCTGCTGCCTGAGATGGCGCCGGCCGTAGTTTCTGGAATATCTGCTCCAGAGAGAACGGCCCTTTGTCTTCAGATCCCAGTGAGTCCACCACGTGCGATCCCAGCCGCACATAACTTTCAAACTGCGACTCGTTGAAGAACTGGTTCGCCGTGCTCTCATGCGGAAAATCAGGATGCGCTTTGTAGTATTGCGTGACGTCAGCCGGCTCGTCCCCGGTCAATGACGCTTTGATGTAGAGAAGCTCGCCGTCAGTGACATCTGTACCGTCTGGATGTTTCGTTCCATCCACGCAGCCGTACCTGATAGTTCCGAAGAACACGTGGTGATTGGTTGGCTTCGGTCCTTTCTCAAGAGAGACCGCCGGCATAAAGTCAATGGGAACGCCAAGATCGATAAAGATCTTGCGCACCGCATTGCCCAGGTCTTCAAAGTTGAAGTCCGGATCGCAGCCGCCATCCACGACAATGATCCGTTTGCAGCGGCGCACTACCATCTCGTAAAGGCCAAGGTTCTCAAAGTGCCCGCCGTCGGATACGTACACCCAGCGGTTCTGATCGTTGGTCCTGCCCAGAGCCTCATTCAGCAGCGGCCAGAGTGAAAACAGAGGACTGATCCTCCTCCAGACTTTGCGGCCGTGCGGGCCTGGATTCGGCAGCCACCATCCCAGGCGGGCGTTGAAAAACGTCATGGCCAGAGTCAGTATGGGCGAAGAATGATAGCCCATGTTCGGGCTGGCTGCAGCTCCGCTGATCGCCATCGCTGTTCCGATGCTGATTCCATCGCCCCGATTGCCGTACTCTCGGGTGCGCCTGTAGCCGACGCAAAAGCTCCCGGAATGGAGAGCGCTGACCGTGAAGGATTCCGCCTTGCGTTGCTGCCATGCGAGGTTCTTCGTGGCCACCACATTCAACGCCATATTCACCACGTGGAGCGGAGCCTCGGCGTCATGGGGCGCGCACGCCATGGCAAAGTCATCAGCAGGATCAAAGTTTGTAAACGGGTTGGGCCGGCGCTTCTCGTTGGATGCTCCCAAATAGGACCGAATCAACCGGTTGCGGTACATGGCATGGAGTGAAAACGTGTTTACGTTGACAAAGACGTTGAAAAAGACAGCCACGGCGGCAGCTAACGCAAAGCCCAGGAGCGCCGGGGAATACTGAAAGTTGATTGCTCCCGCCAGCAAGGGCCAGATGGTGTCATTCGCGTCAGCAAGGGCCAGAGCCAGCAGGATAAAGAAGAGGCCACCCAGGGCAGGGACGAGGAGTCCATTTCTGGCCAGCAAGCCTTTGATGTTTTTCAACTTCGCCCAATCGGCTTTGTCCCGGCCTGAAGGTGTTGCCGGAGTGAACCCCAGCCAACTGGCCAGCGTTCCGATTACGCCGGTCAGGAATGTTATGGTTGCTCCCTCAGGTGCGTGCTGACCGGTAAAAACGTAGTTGGCCGCGCTGAGAATGTCCGGGCCGTACAGCACCAGCAGGTGGACGGCAGCCCACAGCAACGCTCCTCTCATCATGAACGCTCCGGCGCGGGACCACCATTCACGGTCCTGATCATCTTCAAAGCGGGCGCTCAGCCCATCCATCAGAACCAAAGTCAGCATGAAAGCCAGCCACACCAGCGGCACGTAAAGGGTTGTGAACAGGCGGCTCTCGCCCATTCCGGCAACGACCAGAGATGGGGCAACGTCGGTATGGAGAAACCACAACATGGCTGCGGCAAAGAGCGAAGTCGGCAATGATATGAGCGCCTGGTAGCCGAAGTTGCGCCAGGACCTCTGATGATCGCCGCGCCGGAAGATGGCGACCACCCTGCCTGCGAGCAGGCCGCCGTGCGCGATAAGCGCCAGGAGCCAGATGTAAACGAACCGGTTGCTGAAATTCTCGGCATCCGTGAGATAGAAGCCGGCGAAGCACCAGGCGGAAATGAGCAGGCACAGGCCAGGCCAGATGTAGTTTGTCTTTTTCGGCGTTTCCGCGCAGTTGCCGGGCAGTTTGCAGGCAATGTAGACGAGCGCCAGCACCGCGAAAAGCAGCGCCCCTGCGGAAAACTCTAGTCGCCCCGCGCGTTGTGAAGTGGCCCAGAACAAGAACTCGTCGTTTAATACCGGCAGCAGAAGCAGTGCGGCGAACGCGGGTATCAGAATGGCCCAGTTCAGCAACAGGTTGCGCAGCACAATGGCAGCCAGGGTCCATGTATCCGTTGAAAGCGCTCCGGTGCGCGGCGCCAAGTAGCTGGTGTAGTCGCGCAGATGACGGGCCGGTGGCGGTTCCGGATCTGTGCTGGTCAGCGGGGCGCCGGTCAATTCCCCAATCACTGCTTTCAAGGTTTTCTTCGTGCGAATCCACCCCGTAAGCCAGCTGCCTACATATCCGCCTCCGGAGACTGTGGAGACGTAATCGATCTCATTTAGAACGCCTCGGTCGCCGGAAAGACGGGCCAGTTGGGTCAAAACGCCCAAGCCAAAGCTGGCGCTGCGGATCCCTCCGCCGGAAAAACAGAGGCCGCTAAGTTTCGCGTTGTGGATGATCTGTTTAAGGGGCTTCTCCAGTGCAGCGCAGTCCTCCTGCGCTTTGCGGTATTGGTTGAGGTCCGCCTGCTCGCGGTTGCGAAGATCCTCGACCTTCTTTTCCGCAATTTCCCAGGCCGCCAGCTTGTTTTCGATGTCTTCGGGGATCACGTCCGGATGACGGAGCCTGATTTCGTCAAGAATCACGCGGTAAGGCAGTGAATGTTCCCAGACTTTGCCGGGATGGGAATTTTGGGCAGCAGGCATAAACGATCTCCTTGCAACTATGCCTTCCCGTCTGTTCAATGCGAAGACGGTGGCGAACCAGGGGATAAACGGAGAGCGGAGACTCTTGAGAAAGTCTTTTATAACGGATGTGTCGTCGCGTCAACCGCGAAACAGGACATCTCGCTGGTGAGCCCTTTTAAAAGGCTGTCCGCCGAGGATCCTGAGAACGGGCCCTAATCCTTGACTCGGGTCGTTTCCACTACTTCCTTCGCTACATCGTTGACCAGCGGCTTGCGGAATTTGCGCACCTTATGCGGAACCAGGACGCGGACACGGTGCGCCGGCAGTGTGACAGGGGCAATCCTGTCAATCCGGCCGCCATGCACCTCGACTTTGAAGCGGAACCAGTCCGTGCGAAAGAGGCGTCCTGAGCAATAGAAGCTTGCCGAGGCGGCGATGGGGCCGGAGAAGTTGTTGCCGGTGAGGTGCAGCAGATGTTCGCCAATCTGAACCGTCCAGGCCGTGCCGCCCACCAGAGGATCATTCAGATATTGTTTTTCCAGCGGGAAAGTGCCGGAGAGGTTGCGAAGCTGCACCAGTTGCAACAGGACTGAAGTCTTGGCCAGATTCGTGATTACCAGCCGGGCATCGCTGGCCGAAACACGTTCCAGACGGAGATGGAGTTCGGGCGCCCACTCGCGCTCAAACTGCTCATGAGCAAGTTCCAGCGTGCGGTCGGCGGCGTGGGCGTAACGCAGCGTGGCGCGCGCCAGCACGATGCTGAGCAACGTGGTGACAATAGTTGCGAGCACCGGAATAAAGTTCACCAGCAGGGACCACTGGATAGTGTGTCCGTGAAAAGTCATGGAAAAGCTCCGGAGGAACACAACTGAATGGAATCCGGGTGCTCATAGCGTACCCGCACTCGCACGGCGGGCCAAACGCGAATCGTGTAAAGCCTTTGGTAATGTCATATTTGCGATGTAGAAGAGCGGGGATCATGAGAATCAAAGCGGAGAGGCCCCGGGCGGGGCCCTCCGTTTTTATACGAACAGTGGCTAACCCTGGGCCTTTACCGCGGCCTCAGCGGCCTGGAAGCCGATCTTGGAATGGGTGCCGTCACAAAATGGCTTGTTTATGGACGCGCCGCAGCGGCAGAGGGCTATGGCTGGTTTGCCCGAAAGATCATATTTGTTGCCGTCCGCATCGGTCAGATTGAGTTCGCTCAGGTCGCCGCTCACCACATAAGGCCCATTCTTTTTTGCCAGAACGTTAATTGCCATTTTGCTCCTCCAGGCTAGTTTGACGTCGAAGGGATTAATCTAAATGCAAATCCGTTGCAGGGCAAGGCTGCTGGCTGGCGAGCCGGTCTCCGGCGACTCTCGTTTTCCGCCGCACCATCACATTGTGATTTATGTCACGCCCCCGATCGCCCGGAACGCGGGATACTCAGAGCGTGACTGGCGAGTCTCAAAATGAAGGCGGCGAGCTCTGGAATGCGCTCACACACGCCATCGGAGTAGCCCTGGCCCTTGCCGGACTGGCAGTCCTGGTCACGCTCGCCACTCTTCATCACAGTCCGCGGCAGATTGTCTGTTACAGCATCTATGGAGTCAGCCTGGTGCTCCTCTACGCGGCTTCCACCGCCTACCACGGAGTGAAGCTTCCCCGGGCCAAGCGGCTCCTGCGCATGTTAGACCACATGGCCATCTACCTGCTCATCGCCGGCACGTACACACCATTCGCGCTGCTCAGCATTCGCGGCGTGTGGGGCTGGTCAATATTTGGCCTGATCTGGGCTCTGGCAGCTCTGGGGCTGGTCTTTAAGCTCTTCTTTATGGGAAGTTTTCCACGTGCATCCACGGTCCTCTATCTTGCCATGGGATGGCTTGCCCTCGTCGCTGCACGCCAGATCTTCGCTGATCTGCCGGCGCGCGGGCTGGTGTTGCTGTTTGGCGGCGGCGCGTTTTATACGGTTGGTGTGCTGTTTTTTGCGCTGGATACGCGGCATCGCCTCAATCATGCCATCTGGCATCTCTTTGTACTCGGCGGGTCCGTGTGCCACTTCTTTGCGGTGCTGGTGTGTACCTTGCCGCTGCGGTAAGTTGGAACGTTCTAGCGCTTTTTGAACGCCACGTTCACCAGCAGCTTTTGTAATCCGAGCACTCAGCTCACCAATGAACAGCTCTGTTCCTCCATATCTCTTGGGCGGGATCGAGATATACGGAGGCGCAATGAGGGCGATTTTCATGGAACTGGAATCCGAAGGGGTACACCTAAAAAAGATGTGATGACAGCATCCAGTGGTTTCCTGCGGCCATGCTTCGGAGATCAGACGACGGCAATCCTTGAATCCAGCTTCCGCCCGCTCGCGATTTCCACGGCCTGCTCGAATTCGCGTGCTCGTCTTGTATTGCTGTGTGAGGCAAGGACGCGCTCGCGCGCGGCCCGGCCAATCGCCTGCAGCTCACAGTTGGAATAGCCGGAGACGTAGCGGGCAACATCGTCACTGGTTAACGGCAGCAGGATTTCAGCACCGGGGCTGAAGAACGTGTCCAAACCAGGCCAGTTGTCGGAAACAATAGCAGCCCCGCAGGCG
>JBLMYN010000554.1:0-7075 GCA_050258305.1 Actinomycetota bacterium | reverse complement strand
CCGGTGGGCCTTCGCGACTGTGATCTCCCTCCCTGCTGTCTTTGCTCCGGATGCGGAAGGTTCCTGCCTCAGACCTGCTGCCAGTGGGGGCGTGCCTGGAGGCGCAGATTCCGTTGCAGGCGCGGCCTGTGCCACCTGAGAAGTTGCGGCTGCAGGAGTTTGTAACTGTTCCGGCGAGGATGCAACCATACCAGAGGATGGAACCATAGCAGTGGACGGTACCGCTGGTGCCGAGGGTTGCTGTGACTTGGCGTCTTGCGCATGCTGCATTGTGCTGCTGTTGCCGCCGGGTTGCGGGTTCGGCGAGAGCCGCAAGATCAAGGCGACGCCTAGCACCGTGGCGGCAACTGACCCGGCCAATCCGAAAGCCGGGGAACGGAACCAGTCTTTCCAGGCACTCTTTGGTTTGACGATTACTGCTACCGCTGCGGCAGCCGGCGCCTCCACCGGTCGAAGTTCGACGGCAATCGCCGTTTCCGGCATTGTCAACGCCACCACTTCGCGGCACTGGCTGCAAAGGGAAAGGTGCTGGAGTGTCCGCTCGCGTTCGGGCGAAGGCAGCAGATTCTCCACGAATGCGTTCAGGGAGTCAGCATCGGGGTGCTGGAGTGTGCGATCCTCAGTCGCCCGCAGCCTTTGGCGCAGTAATGTCGACAACTCTGGCATGACTAGTCAGAACCCTTATCTTGTTGGAACGCAGGCGGGCGATTTTCTTGCAGCTTTTTGGCCACATCCAGTTGCACATATCGCACGTCAGTTTCCAGTGCTTCTTCCGCCTGAGCACGTTTCATTCCGCGTGCCACCAGGCTGGCAAGTACTTGTTTCCTAAGGCTTTTCAGCACCTTCTCCAGCCGCCGGCTGATTGTGGATTCATGCACCCTCAACACGCGGGCTATCTCCGTCAGGGTGCGGTCATCCAGAAAATACGATGCCAGAACCAGCCGGTCCTCAGCCGCCAATTGCCCCAGCGCGTCATCCACTGCGGATGATAACCGCGGATCAGCCGGTCCGGCGGGGCTCGGTTCGGCCGCGGAGAACTGTACTCCGTCGTCCTCCTGCTCATCAAGACTCACCAGACGCTTCTGCTTGCGGTAGCGATTGACAAATTCCTGGGCGACGACCGTCCGCAGCCAGCCCTCCAACGAACCGCGTCCCATATAAAAATCCAGCCGCGACACGCGTTCGCCGTTCCGCTCTGAAGTTCCGAAGAGATCGCCGTAGATGGAGTCTGCCAATTCCCGGCCACTCGAGTCTTCTTTGGTGATTCCGCGGGCAATATCGTAAAGCTTTTCCCGGTAGCGGGTGAAAAAATCCTGCCAGGCGGTCTCATGGCCATTGGCGCAGCCCCGAGCTAAAACGAGTTCTTCAAGTTTTAATTCTTTCCAAAAGCTGATTTTTTGAGCGGCCGGAGCGGAAGGAATGTATTTGCCTGCAACCTGCTCGAGAATGTGTTGAAACTCCTCAAACTCCAGACCGTACCTGGGCGCGCTGCTCTGCGCGAAGAGGTCGCGGGCGGCTTGGGTAACCATCTCCACCGGGCTGGGCCGAGAACTCATGATGCGGATAGTACCAATTTTACCTGCAAGAAGGGGTGCCTTTTTCCATTCTTACTAGGAATTCTGACGGACCGGCCCGGTTAAGAGAATTACAATCCGGCGGAGTTTTGTAGTTTTTCTGTGTATTCAACCGCTGAACTAGGGCCCTCATCGGACTGCCTCGCAAGAGCTTTGACATGGCTTTATCAACAATCCGCTGAAAAACGGACCGTTAAGATTTATTGGACACCGTAACTTTTCCGGGGGAATGGAGTCTGAGCTGGTATGGACCGTGAGCGGAGCAGAAAGTCCGGTGACGCGGCTGGTTGCTTAAAGCAATCAGGAAAATTACTTTCGTTCCGTTACCTCGGTTCAGCCGACAGGTATTTTTTCTGCAACAAAGCAGATCGATTACGTGTCTAATTGTATAACCGGGTTGTAAGGTCGGAGGTGACGTATGGGTGAGAAATTCTCAGTGGCGGAAGTGGCGGCGCTTCGGAGTGAGCTACTCCAGGGTGGCCTTGATTCCTTCCAGACGGCGGAAGTTCTCAAATTGTTTTTAGCCGGACGTGGATATGGCGTTTCTCCGGAATCCGCGCTGGATGCAGCAGGCCGCATTGAAGGCGCAGGCTGTGATGTGGAATCTCTGCACAAGGAACTTGAGACGTTAGCCTTGGTGATGTAGTGACATTCACAAGGTGAAAATAGCAGCCGGGCGAACCTGCCCGGCTGTTGGTTTTTATAAGTCATTCGCCGGCCTCCGGCATGGCATTCCCGAGCTCCCGCCCCAAAAAACTCTATCAAGCAAATGATCTCTAAGGCTCGCACACCGGGCTCTTTCCCTTGATCGTGACCGATTGCACTTCGTTCCTCTACTCGTAATGAAGAGCTTCCACCGGATCCAGTTGCGCAGCCCGGTTGGCGGGGACCGTTCCAAAAATCACTCCCACCAGTATGGCAACAGCCAGGGCGATGATGGCGGATAGGCCGGAAATGGGGACGCGGTACTGCGTGAGGAAACGGGCGGAAAATGGAATCGCCAGGCCAATGATGGTGCCAATGACCCCGCCGGCCAGTGATATGAGCACGGCCTCCGTAAGGAACTGCAGCAGGATTTCCCGGCGCGTGGCACCAATTGCCTTACGAATACCGATCTCGCGAATGCGCGTGCGGACATTGGCCAGCATGATATTCATGATCCCAACACCGCTGACCAGCAGGACCATCAGCGCCACGGCCAGAAGGATGAGGGTGAGGGCGTTGGCGACATTGGAGGCCACCTTGAGGAATTGCGTCAGGTTCTCCACCCTGTACACCGATTGCGGCCGGTGACGCGACTCAAGGACCTCTTTGATCATTTCGGTGGCACGGGGGACGTCGCCGGCATCTGCGGTTGAGAAAAACAACTGTTTGACGGCATCATTACCCGTGAAGTAGCGCCCGACCGTGTAGGGAATCAGAATGGTGTCACTTGAAATTTCAGACTGGCCAAGCGTATCGATTCGTTCGCGGAACGTCCCGATGATTACGAACGGCAGGCCACTGAGCTTAATCTCCCTGCCCACTGCCGCGTCAATGCTTCCGTAAACAGTTTTGGCGAACTGCTGGGTAACCACAGCGACCTTGGCGCGCGCCATGGCGTCGTCGTTGTCAAAAAATCGACCTGCCAGCACCTGGAGATTGCGGACGGCTTCATACTGGGGAGAAACGCCAAGCACCAGAATGTCGCGCTCTTTGCCTCCGCCAATACCAATTCGATCATGCAACTCCAGCATCGGAGAGGCGGCCTGGATCCCGGGAACCTGCTGTTCCACTGCTTTCATGTCGTCAATGGTCAGGTAATCACCGCCTCCGCCAAGGCTCACTGACGCATTGCTGCCGCCTTCGTAGTACGCGTAGATGAGGTTCGCTCCGATCGACTGGATCTGATTCAGCACGTATTGCTTGCCCGTCAGCCCGATCGTGACCACCAGGATCAGAGAAGCGGTTCCGATTACCATGCCGATGGCAGTGAGAATGAACCTGACTTTGCTGGTGCGGAACGAGTCCACGGCGATGGCGACGATCTCACTGAACACCATGGTTTCGCGAGTTGTTTCCACCAATGGACGGGCGGGCATGAAACCATTGTACGGGGTTCCTTCATTCCAGAGGAATGAATCGAGACGGTCAGGTGAGGCGGTAACGGAGCATCACGCGGATCTTGCCGCTTTTTTCTGCTGTCGACTGGTCAGTTCCACTCTGCCCTGGTTTAACTTCAGCGTGAAGCATTTAGAGCAGTTGGAGCATAGCCAGAAATGCTCAATGGTCCCTTTTTCACGAACCGGGAAGCCGAAAAATCTCCCCCCATCCAAACGCATCAGCAGCTTGGAACAGTTCGGATTAGCGCACTTGGAGATCATTCCTGAAGTCGCTACCTGGCCTCTATAAGTTGTTGGACGTGACGGCACACAAAATAGTCGCCTTGAATTTTGAGCAGCAAACCTGCCGGACGAGACATCTGTGGAAAAAATTTCATCGCAGCAGCGCTGCTCGAAATGGTTGCCTCCTGTTTGCAACCACATGCCGTGGCACAGCGTGTGCTTTAGTCAAGGCAATGCCGGAGAGGGGGTATGAGTGACGAAACGGCGGATAGCGTCGAAGAAACTGATGACCGGAGACATCGTTCCCAGCTCGGGTTTATACGCTGTCGATCACGAAGGATGTTCCGATTTGGTCTGGCTCCGGAAGGGCCAGCGTCTTCCACTCTGTTCCGGCTGTGGCAAGACTTCAGTATTCCTGCTCCAGGAGAAGGTGCAGCACATTTCCGAAGATCCTGATTTCCTATGATCGGGAGCAGACCTGGAGCAACCCTTTCTATTCCGCCCGAATCGAAATCGGCAACAGCAGGTTTGACATTGTTGCATGGGTGGAGACGGACATCGGTACAATGCGAACGGCAATCCTAACAGCGGGACCACCTCTTCCGGGGGCGCAATTGCGCGAGAGCAGGGAAGTTGGAAACTCGAAGCTATAAACCAGGCGACCGCATCCCCGCCAGCGGGATTTACCGGGTTGAGCATGGACCGCACCGGTTAATGCACGCGGCCACCCTTCTGGCAGACGGCCGCTTTCCCCTTTGCCGGCGTTGCGGCCGGTCTGTGCGCTTCTATCTTGTCCGGAAAGTCAAAAGCTCGCAGGTCCTTCCTTTTCGATCCAATACCTACCTGGAAGAGTACACGAGCAGTGCTCCGGAACTTTTGCCAGCCGTCTAAGCAGGTTTTCATTCCTGCTTGGGCCTGCCTCTCCGTCCCTGATGAGTTCGCTCAGCATGCCTCTTGTTTCGCCATAGACCATTTTCGTAAATTCTCAGTTGTTCTGATACGATTACCGGCGCTTCCAAGAGGTCATTCATGAAAAGAGCTGCTCTGCTTCTCACCGTCCTGGTTCTCCTCGTCTGCGTGGCTGCAGCACAGGAACGTGCCAACCTGAAGAACCCCCTTGTTACGCAGGCGATCCGCTGTGGCGCACTGATCGATCCCGGCAGCGGTCACGTGCAGCACAATGTGCTCATTGTGGTGGAAGGTGACCGCATCCGGCAGGTACAGGAGAACGGCAAGCCCGGCCCTGATGTCGACGTCATCAATCTCTCTGACCATACCTGCCTCCCGGGGCTTGTCGATGCGCATACTCACACGCCGCTGCAGGGTGATATTACGGAAGAAGACTATGACGCTCAGTTGTTGAAGGAATCGGTTGCGTATCGCGCCATTCTTGCCACGCGGAATGCCAGACGCGAGTTGAGCTACGGATTCACCAGCATCCGCGATCTGGAAACTGAAGGCGCCGGTTACGCCGACGTCGATCTCAAGAAGGCAATCAACAATGGAATCATTCCCGGGCCCCGGATGACCGTGGTCGGGCGTGCTATGGATGTAACCGGCGCCTACCCGTTACAGGGATACAACTGGCAAATCCAGGTCCCTCACGGAGTGCAGTTGGTGGACGGGCCCGATGAGGCGCGCAAGGCCGTGCGCGAGCAGATCAGCTTCGGGTCCGACTGGATCAAGGTGTATTCAGACCGCAGCTACTTCCTCCGTCCAGATGGCGTACTGGACGATATTCCAACGTTTACTCTGGATGAACTGCGCGCCATTGTGGATGAGGCCCACCGCGAACGGCACAAAGTGGCGTCTCATGCCATGGCGCTCAACGGAGTCCACAATTCGATTGTTGCAGGCGTGGACTCCATTGAACACGGCGTTTACATCTCTGACGCAGATCTCAAAACCATGGCGGAGAGAGGCATCTATTACATTCCCACCCTTTACGTAGTGGAGTATGTCGCTCAGGGGAGGGCGAACGCAGGAGCCAAGGTGTGGCTGGACATGCTCAAAGTCCACGCCGACACTTTCAAGCGGGCGCTCAATGCCGGAGTGAAAATTGTTTTTGGCACCGATGTAGGAGGATTCGACTGGGCCATCGATCCGGCAAAGGAATTCCCCTTGATGGTGAAATACGGCATGACTCCCATGCAGGCCATCCGCGCCGCCACCACGACCTCCGCCGAACTGCTGGGCATGACGAATGATTTGGGCAGCGTCTCGCGGGGCAAATTCGCTGACATCGTGGCGGTAAAAGGGGACCCGCTGAAAGACATTTCCCTGCTTGAGAAAATCGATTTCGTGATGAAGGGTGGCGAGATTTACAAATCTCCGGCCCATTAAAAATGCAACCCGGGATCGTTGGCGCGAATCTATTCAGCTAAATGCTGCTATGGATTCTCATGATTCTTGGCTGGGGTGGCGTGCTGTTTCTTGCGATAACGGTCTTCCGCGTAGCGGGTCACGTCGACAAGAAACTGCGCACTCTTTCCGCCCGGCCGCGACGTCGAGGCGACCAGGCGGCTTAGATATTTCTACTTCCACGCGTCGGTATTTCACCAACATGCGTGCCTGTTGAACTCTTTACCTGTGGAAGTTTCTACTAGAAACGCAGGACGACACCGCCACCCACAAAGAGATTGTGCCGGACCTTGATGGATGCCGTGTTCAGATTGGGCAATCCTGTATAGAAGTCACGCACCTCAAAGCGGAAAGCCACGGGCAAAAGTGGCGGATGAATATCCGCGCCAACACCGGCCTGAGCGGCCCCTTTGGTTACGCTCTGCGTGTTGACCGTTGTGCCGCCCTGCGTTGTTGATCCGGGATTGAAATGCACGATCCCGCCGCCGGCAGAAATCCAGGGACTGAATGAAGACTCAGGAATCAGCTTCAGACGGAGAGCAGGAGTAACGAAAATTGAACTGTAGCTCTTGAGTGCCGTCAGGTCGGAAGTGGTGATGTCCGTAGAAGGCGTGAATAATACCGGAATCTCAAGATGCAGCGATACTGTGGGGACGTGCGCCAGTTGCGCGGCGTAGTTTGCTTCAAAGCCAAAGGTGGTTGCGAATTTTGTCTGGTTCGTGCCGGTTCCCACTGTTGGGGTTATCTTTGCGCCGGCTACAACCGCCAGTTCATTCTTTTGGGCAACTGCGGTCAGGCAAAGTCCCATGAACAACC
>JBLMYN010000553.1:0-10053 GCA_050258305.1 Actinomycetota bacterium | reverse complement strand
CGGTGGAGGCGGGTCCACTCCCGGCCCGACGCCAACTCCAACTCCTTCCGCTACGCCAACACCTACTCCAACGCCCTCACCGACTCCCACTCCAACCCCCGTGCCCAATGGAACTCCTCCCGGCACGTACCAGATCTCGGTTACGGCGACATCCACGGCGGCTACGCACACCATTGCGCTTTCACTTACGGTGCAGTAGCTCCGCGATTGGCAATGGGCGGGGCAAGGTTCGCTGCAGACACGTCTTACTCTTCAGTCGGCATATGCATATACATGGACTGGATTCCCACTCGCCCCGGGCCGGTGAAGCGGTTCCAGACCAGCTGGCCGGCGCTGGCGAACAAGCCCGTGCTGAGCCGCTGAAACTGTGTTTGCATACCGACGCTCCGGTCCTTGTAAACCCATCCGCCCGGCTCAATATCAATCTGCTCGCCCGGCTGCAGCGTGACTTCAAACACGTTGCCGTATCCGTGCACCCAGACAATGCCGTCGTCAGTATTCGCGGTGAACTGGTCAATAAAAAAGCCGCTGCCGCCCATCAGCATGTTGGCCACCCCGCGCACTCGCGTGAATGTGTAATCCACGTGCGAGGTGGCGGCGAGGAACTGGTGCTCTCTCATGTCAATGCTTTCCCCGCGCCGCAGGTGCATGCCAAAAACATGGCCGGCGCCGTCACGGCTGAACGCGATCCGCCCCGGTCCCCTGGCTTCCGTCATGAAAACCGGCATTCCGGAAAGCACACGCTTGAAAGCTCCAGCCAGCGACTTGATTCCAATCTGCACCGCAGGATCCTTCCACAGCAGAATATGGTGCTCAAAAAACACCGGTACGGAGCCGAGCTCGATGTGCAGCGCGGGAACCAACTCGCCTTGCACGTGATACGTTACTCCGCCGAAGCTCTCGTCCTGCGCTTTTGTGGGAAGCAATACGGGAACGGCCATGGGAGTCCTTTCTGAGTTGTGATTTCTGGGGAGTTAAAAGACACATCTTAGCTGTCTGGCTGTACCTGTGTGGATTGGCGGGGCTGGTTCCCGTCTGGAGCGCCTTCTTGAAGCCTGCGCTGGCCCTCGCTGATGATTCTTCGCGCTGACTCCATGCCGTCCCAACCGGCGATTTCGGTCTGCTTGCCCTCCAGACTCTTGTATACGGAAAAGAAATGCTCGATTTCGCGCAGCGTATGCGTGAACATTTGCGGGTAATCGTTGACGTCGCGGTAGAGCGGATCGCTCTCTGCCACGGCCAGGATCTTCTCATCGCCTTTCCCCTGATCGATCATCCGCAGGACGCCAATCGGGCGCACCTCGATCAGGCAGCCGGGAAAAGTTGCCGCCTCCAGCAGCACCAGAACGTCGAGCGGATCACCATCGCGGCCGAGCGTGCAGGGAATGAATCCATAATCACCGGGATAATGTACCGGCGAGAACAGCGTGCGGTCCAGGCGGAAGACGTGCAGCTCTTTATCGTATTCATACTTATTGACCGAGCCTTTTGGTATTTCAATCACTGCGTTCACAAGCTGCGGCGCGCGGTCGCCAATGGGAAGGCGAGTGTAATCGGTCATATGTGCATTGTAATCGTGCATATGTGCTTTTAAGATGCCCGCCCCCGCCGGCGGATGTGCCTGGGGAAAGTTGTGCCCTGTTGCCCTTCTCCCCGCCTCTTGCGTTCGTGTCCCGGATGGTCCACAATCGTTGGCTCGTGAGGATCTCGTATGCGTCGCTCGCTGTGGCTTTTATTGTTGCTTGCGTCTTCGTTCGCTGCCGCCCAGGAATGCACGAGCTACGTTGTGGTACCCGTGGTTGACCACAAGACCGGCGAAGAAATTGATCATCTGAAGCTTGGCGACTTCAGCGCTAAAAGCGGTCACAGATCGCTGCCCGTTGTCAGTGCAGAACACAAGTTTTCCAACCGCCTCCTCGTCGTCCTGGAAACCGACGGCATCGCCTCCAACGACAAACTTGATTCTGAAATCAGGACCATGACCGAGCTCGCCCGCCATGCGCCTGACGGAAAGCCGGTTGCCTTTGGAATCTATGCGGATCGAGGCGTGTTCACCAAAGACTTCAGCTCTGATGAGAAGCAGCGCACGGCCGAGATCAATGCGATCATCGAAGAAGCCGGCGACTTGAGCAGCAAACATGTCGTGCTCTTCGACACGCTCCTTCAAGCTCTGGCCATGTTCGGCCCCCACCAGCCCGGTGACACCATTCTGCTTGTCGGCGATCCCTATGATGACAGCAGCCATCATTCTGCCGATGACGTGGAGAAGGAATTCCTGAGGTCAGGAGTCCGCCTCACCATTATGCTGCGGCAGCCTTTGAGCCGCGTGAGCCGCGACTTCATGTGGAGCACACATGATCGTGAGAAACAGATGTTTGAGCTGCTCACCGCAAAAACGGGAGGCTCTTATACCGTCTATGAAGAACATCTGTTTGATTTTCCCTGGAAGGGCTACATGCTCGGCGTGGAACTTCCTGACGGACACCGTGTGCCCAAAAAATGGAAGCTGGAATTGAGCGGTTCCGCTGACGTCACGGGCCGGCACCCCAAACTCTACTATCCGGAACGGCTCCCACCCTGTTCCACGCGGACCACGGCGGCGAAATAACCTTGCTTTCTTGAAGCTCCGCCAACGCGGCTCTGCTGCCGGCGCCGATCGTGGCATCACTTCCGACAAAAGCAAAGCCGCGTCCGTAACAGGACGCGGCCGAAGGGAATTGGTTTGAGCTGTTACTTGTTTTCTTCCTCACCGCCGCCGCCGCTTTGTTGCTCCGCGGCTGCTGCCTGCTGTTCTTCTTCAAGCTGCTTGCGCACTTCTTCCTGGCGCTTGGCCCGGGCCTCGGCGCGCTTGGCACGCTTGGCCTCAATCACCTTTTCACTGCCCAGCAGTTCGATGAAGCAGGTCTCGGCGCCGTCGCCGGTGCGCCAGCCCTTATGGATGATGCGGACATACCCGCCATTGCGGTCGCCAAAACGCGGCGCAACCGTGTCAAACAGGCGGTCCACCGACTCGCGCGTCATGAGATAGCCGCCCGCCAGGCGCCGAGCGGCAACATCGCCGCGCTTGCCCAGCGTGATCATCTTTTCCACGTGCTGGCGCATGGCCTTGGCCTTTGCCGGCGTGGTCTCAATCCGCTCTTCCATAATGAGCGAAGTCACCAGGTTGCGCAGCAGCGCGCGCCGGTGGCTGGTGTTACGTCCGAGTTTCTTTACTGCTCCGCGATGACGCATGATTGCCAGTCCTTAACTGAATTTCTGTTATTCAGAAGCTGCTAACTGCCAACTCCTGGCTTTGGCCCCAGGCTCTTTGCTTTTGGCTCTTGGCCTTGGGCTCTCAGCAACGCAAAATGTGAGCGGACCAGGGAGTCCGGGTTGCGATCGTCCGATCACCGGATCTCCCGATCACCTGATGGTCTAAAATTCCTGCCCGTCTCCGCCGCCCATCTCTCCTCCGCCCAGCGATGCCATGGAAGGCGATGGCAGCTGGCTGGTGGGTCCGGGAACGGCGTTCCCCTGCTCGTCGATCTTCATCCCGAGCGAGAGGCCCATGGAGGCAAGGATTTCCTTGATCTCGTTGAGCGACTTGCGGCCGAAATTCTTGGTCTTGAGCATTTCCGCTTCAGTCTTCTGCACCAGCTCGCCGATGGTCTGGATATTGGCGTTCTTCAGGCAGTTGTAGCTGCGCACGGAGAGCTCCAGTTCCTCGACAGAGCGGTTCAGGTTCTCGTTCTTGATCTGGGGCCGTTCTTCGCCGCGCGCTTCGGTCTCCAACTCCTCTTCGAAGTTGATGAAGATCGTCATATGATCTTTGAGCAGCTTGGCGGCCAGGCCCAGAGCATCCGCCGGGGCAATCGATCCGTTGGTCCAGATTTCGATGTCGAGCTTGTCGTAATCGGTGATCTGGCCCAGGCGGGCGGCTTCCACCGTGTAATTCACCTTGCGCACCGGCGAGTGCACGGAATCGATGGGGATAAAGCCGAGGCCCAGGTCATCGTCAAAATTCTTGTCCGCGGAGACATAGCCTCTTCCCCGCTTCAGGCGCATCTCCATATCCAGCTTGCCGCCTTCGGAGACTGTGGCGATGTAGACGTTCTTATCGAGCACCTCAACGTCAGCATCGGCCTCGATCATGCCTGAAGTAATGACGCCGGGCTGGTCAGTCTTGAGATATATTGCCTTCGGGCCATCGCCGTTGAGCTTGAATGGAATCTGCTTGAGATTCAGGATGATGTCCGTGGCGTCTTCCACCACGCCGGGAATCGACTGGAACTCGTGCAGCACGCCTTCAATCTTGACGGCGGTTACCGCCGCGCCTTCGATGGACGACAGCAGCACGCGCCGCAGGGCGTTGCCGATGGTGGTGCCGAACCCGCGCTCAAACGGCTGCGCATAAAAGCGGCCGTACTTGTCAGTTAATGTCTCGGTATCGGTCGCGAGACGCTTGGGTTTCTGAAAACCTCTCCAAAGAACCATGTCCTTCTTTTCCTTTCAATTCCGCTCCGTTTGGCTCATTGCGCCTTTTGGCGAAAGGCTGATCTGGTGCGGGCAATTGTTGCCAGCTACTAGCCACTAGCTGCCAGTCTCTGGTTGAAACAAGTCCTGGGCTTGCTATCCGGGACGTTGCTGCTCTCATGGCGGGGCAAACCGGCCCGCGCACGACCGCCAGCAGCTAGTCGCTGGCGGCTAAGCAGCCTTTATTTCGAATACAGTTCCACGATGAGCTGCTCGTTCACCGGCGTGGCAATATCTTCGCGCTTGGGTAACGACAGCACCCGGCCTTTCAGGTTATCGCGGTCCACTTCCAGCCAGGCCACCACAGGCTGATGGCTGGAAAACTCGCGCGCGCCTTCCACCGTCGTAAATTTCTTTGCCTTGTCGCGCACCTGGATTTCATCGCCCTGGCTGACTTCAAACGATGGGATGTTCACGCGCCGTCCATTCACATCGATGTGCCCGTGACGGACAAGCTGACGCGCCTGGCGCCGCGAGGTGGCAAAGCCGAGTCGGTAAATAACGTTATCCAGCCGCCGCTCCAGTTGCTGCAGCAGCAGTTCGCCGGTAACACCCGGTCTCCGCGCGGCCTTTTCAAAATAGTTGCGGAACTGGGTTTCCAGCGTGAAGTACATGCGCTTGGTCTTCTGCTTCTCGCGAAGCTGCAGACCGTAGCCGATCACCTTGGCCTTGCGGTCCTTGCCATGCTGGCCGGGCGCAAAGTTGCGCTTCTCGACGGGGCACTTGTCAGTAAAGCACTTGGCCCCTTTCAAAAACAGCTTCATGCCTTCGCGGCGGCAAAGGCGGCAAACTGCACCTTTATATCTTGCCAATTCAATTCTCCTTTACTTCAGGTGACGATCGGTTTACAGGAGCTGTTCCCTTCTTCCCGATCCTCTTGCAAATTTCACTTCCTCAATTCTTTTCTAACATCGCCCGTCCTATGCGGCGGCCTGGCTTACCAGAAGAACGTAACCATCAGGATCAACAATTCTGAATTCGCCGTCTTTCGCGAAAAAGAAATACTGCAACTCTCCCACCTTTAAGCCTCGGGCCGCAAGCTGCTCACGGAAAGCCGCTACACCCGGCACATACACATAGAACAAAATACCCTGGGCATCTGGATTCACCGGTTCATCTGCCCGGGTGAGCATCAGGTCCGCACCCCCGCTCCGCAGATGCGCCCATTTGAGTTGCCCCTCCGGCTCGTACTTGCCCATGATCTCAAAGCCCAGATGACCGTAAAACTCAATCGACCGCTTCATATCGGCCACACGCGCTATCGGCACCAGGTCGCGCATTGCCGGGGCGGGACTCACAGTCATCCCCTACACTCTGCGCCTCTTGGGCGGCCTGCACCCGTTGTGCGGAATCGGAGTAACGTCGCGGATGGACCTCACATCCAGCCCGGCTGCGGCCAGAGCGCGAATGGCCGACTCGCGGCCTGAGCCCGGTCCGTTCACGCGAACCTCAAGACTGCGCATTCCGTGATCGCGCGCCTGGTTGGCGGCGTTCATTGCGGCCTGCTGCGCGGCAAACGGCGTGCCCTTGCGCGACCCGCGGAAGCCGAGAGAGCCTGAGCTTTTCCATGCCAGCGTGCGGCCTTCACCGTCCGTGATGGTCACAATGGTGTTGTTGAAGGATGCCTGAATGAAGCAAATCCCGTGCGGGACGTTCTTCCGTTCCTTCTTCTTGAATACCTTTTTCTTCCCTTTGGTGCCGGACGCGCCGGCTGCTGCTTTTGCCATAATAGATGTTGCTCTCTGTTCTTTTCTTCAGGCGGCCGGAACTGCCGGCCGCACCCAGATCAAGCCAAAGGCTGAAGGCCCAATGGCTAAAAGCTGGATTTTTATGTCTTTGCCGTGGACTTCTTCTTCTGCGCCACGGTGCCCTTGCGCGGTCCCTTGCGCGTGCGCGCGTTGGTATGCGTGCGCTGTCCGCGAACCGGCAGGTTACGGCGATGCCGGAACCCGCGATAGGACCCGATTTCAATCAGCCGCTTGATGTGCATCGAGATGTCTTTGCGCAGATCGCCTTCCACATCACCTTCGGCCTCGATCGCCTGGCGGATGCGGTTGACTTCCTCTTCATTCAGGTCCTGGACCTTCTTTATCGCTTCGACCTTGGCGGTCGCCAGCAGCCGCTTCGACCTCGAGTGGCCGATGCCGTAGATATAGGTCAGAGCGATGTCCACGTGTTTGTTCCGTGGTAGATCGACGCCTGCAATACGTGCCATGTTGTCTCCTTGACGCTTCTGCTGATCGGTTTACAGTCCGGCAACGGCCTTCATCCCGATCTAATTCTCAAGTGCCAGAATTGCCAAAACTGCCAAACATCGCCGAAATCTATTACCGCGCACGGGGCACCGGCTTTCAATTTTCAATCTTTGGCAATTGTCACTTCTGGCAATGGGTTTATCCCTGTCTCTGTTTGTGCTTCGCGTTTTCGCAGATGACGCGCACCACGCCCTTGCGGTGCACGATCTTGCACTTGTCACAAATCTTCTTTACTGATGCCCGAACCTTCATAATGTCCGCTCTCTTTGTCCTTCAAAAGGAACCAGCTCTCTTCTGCCCGCCCGGTTCCTGGTTGATCTGGTAATTGAGTAATTTTGTAATTTGGCAATCCCAATTACCCGATTATCCAATTACCAAATCCGCGACACCCTCAGGTATCACTTGTATCTGTAAACAATCCTGCCCCGCGTCAGGTCGTACGGTGAGAGTTCCACCGCCACCTTGTCGCCGGGAAGGATGCGTATGAAATTCTTGCGCATCCGGCCGGAAACGTGCGCCAGCACCTGATGTTTGTTCTCCAGTTCCACCCGGAACATAGCATTGGGCAGCGGTTCAATCACCGTTGCCATCACCTCAATCGCGTCTTCTTTGCTCACTCAGCTCCTGTTGCTAATTGCTTGCGGGTTCTCTCGAACCTGAACTTTTGTGTCGTCAGCTCACAGCTATTCGGTCAGAACAAGCGGCCCATTCCGCGTGACGGCAACTGTATGCTCAAAGTGAGCGCTGTAGCTGCCATCTTCCGTCACCGCTGTCCACTTGTCGTCCAGCACACGGGCACCCGGCTTGCCCATATTCACCATTGGCTCTATGGCCAGCACCATGCCTTCGCGCAGCCTGGTTCCGTGTCCGCGCACGCCAAAATTCGGCACCTGCGGATCTTCATGCATCCGGGTTCCAATGCCGTGCCCCACAAAATCGCGCACGACGCTGAAGCCATTGGCTTCAACGTGTTCCTGCACCGCCGCCCCGATATCACCCACCGTCTTGCCCAGCCGGACTTCCTGGATCGCCTTCTTCAGTGATGTCTCGGTCACATCCAGCAGCTTCTTAAGCTCCGGCGCGAGTGTATTCCCCACGGGGATCGTAACTGCCGCGTCGGAATAGTACCCGTCCAGCACTACGCCGCAGTCGATGGAAACGATGTCGCCTTCCTTCAGGACCCGCTTTTCTGACGGAATGCCGTGAATGATCTCGTTGTTAATCGACGTGCACAGAACGCAGGGGTAATCGTAATATCCCTTAAAGGCCGGTTTCGCGCCCAGTTCGCGGATTTTATCTTCCGCCACCCGCTCCAGATCCATGGTGGTCGCGCCCGCTTTCACTGCCGCTCTCACCGCCTCATGTACCTGGTGCAGGATCTGCCCGCTGCGCCGCATCTTTTCCAGTTCCGCGTGCGATTTGCAGTTGATCATTGCCCGCCTGCCGCTGCGGAACCCTCAATCACCGCTAACGTCTCCGCTGTCACCTCGCCCACCGGTAACTCGCCATTCAATTCGTGCAACTGTCCCTGCCGACGATAGTATTCCACCAGGGGAAGCGTTTGGCGTTCATAACTCTTCAGCCGCTCGGAAATAACGTCTTCCTTGTCGTCTTTGCGCTGCACTAGTTGCGCGCCACAGGAGTCACACAAACCCTCTGTTTGGGAAGGCTGGAAATAGATGTTATAGATCCGGCCATCGACGGGACAGGTACGCCGGCCTGTAAGCCTTTGCAGTAATTGATTATAGCTGACCTTGATATTCACCACAACCGGGGCCATCTTGCGCCCTGCGAAGGTGGCCGACTGCAAATGTTCATCCAGCCATTCCGCCTGTCCCACGGTCCGGGGAAAGCCGTCAAGGATGAATCCCCGGCGCGCATCCGGTTGCGCCAGCCGGTCCGCGACCATCGCCAGCATGAGTTCATCCGGTACCAGGCCGCCTGATTTCATGATGGGATCGGCTTTTTTGCCCAGTTCGGTCCCACGGGCAACGTTATCGCGCAAAATGTCTCCGGTGGAAACCTGCGGGATGCCGTATTGCGCAGCAATGACCTTGGCCTGGGTGCCCTTGCCGGCCCCCGGAGCCCCCATCAGAATGATAGGGCCTGCCACGGCAGTGGCTTTAGGCGAACCCGACTGGCTGGCAGTGTTGACCGGCATTGCTTAGCTCCAGAGCCTCCTGCCCTTGACGCGGCCGCTACGCGAGGTAAAGCCCTCATAATGGCGCATCACCAGTTGTGACTCGATCTGGTTCACCGTGTCCATGGCGACGCCCACCACAATCAGCAGCGACGTTCCGCCGAAGTAGAAATTCACTCCCAGTCCGTTCAGGACCCAGTTGGGCAGATTCTCAAACATACGTCCCGCCATCCACCAGGGCAGGTGATTGAGGTGAATGCCCATGATCATCCATTCGGGAATGAGTGAAATCAGGATCAGGTAGAGGCCGCCGACCAGAGTCACGCGCGTGAGCACGTCATTGATGTAATCGCGCGTACGATGTCCCGGCCGGATGCCCGGGATGAATCCGCCGTGCTTGCGCATGTTGTCGGCAACGTCGCCCGGATTGAAAACGATCGATACATAAAAGTAGGCAAAGAAAACGATGCCCACCGCATAGAGCAGGGTATACAGCGGCTCGCCCCACTTCAGTTGGTCGAGCAGACTGCCAAAATAGCGGTGCAGCGTGCCGCCTGTTTTGAACGCCGCCGAATACGTGAGCATCTGCGGAATACTCAGCAGAGATGAGGCAAAGATCACCGGCATGACGCCGCCGGAGTTCACACGCAGTGGAAGGTGCGTGGCCTGGCCGCCCATAATGCGCCGTCCTACAACGCGCTTGGCATACTGCACGGGTATTCGTCGTTCTGCGCGCTCCATGAAAACAATGAACGCCACCACCACGAGCATGACGATAATCAGCAGGGCCATGGCGGGGATGGTAAAGCTCCCCCAGACCTGCTGGGTGGCTTTATTGTAGAGGTCCACCACAGCGTGCGGGAGCCCCACCACGATTCCGGCAAAGATCAGAAGTGACATTCCATTGCCGATGCCGCGTTCGGTAATCTGCTCGCCCAGCCACATGATGAACATGCTGCCCGTGGTCAGGGTGACGATGGTCATGAAGATGAATGACGGCCCCGGCGTAAGCACGAAATCCTGGCTCTGCAGCGTGAAGGCAATGCCCAGCGACTGCAGGAAGGAAAGGATCAGCGTCAGGTACCGTGTCCACTGCGTGATCTTCCTGCGGCCCAGCTCGCCTTCTTTTTGCAGGCGGGCCAGAGG